>NZ_BAAHWV010000057.1:0-10982 GCF_054601255.1 Viscerimonas tarda
AAATTGCCTTTTATCTTAAACCTTTCAAAGATCTCTTCTTTTAACGCTTAAAGGCCGATATTCGACCAAAGCGGATGCAAAAGTAATGCACTTATTCGCCCTTTCCAAATTATTTTGAGAGTTTTTTTCAAGAAAAATGCGGTAGAAAAATAACGGATAGCTCAAAAAACTATTAATCAATCTATTGAAGCGGGAAAAAAAATGAAATATTACAACTCATAATTGGCATAATATTCAATATTCTGTTTGATCAGAATATCAATGGGCATGTAATTGGCTTTTTCGGGCTTTTTGCCGAGAAGAAGTAGGTTACTTAAAGCCTTTACACCATTATATCCTTGAACATCAGACCGTTGAGACAATAAAAACGACACTTCGTTCCTTTTCAGGGCTTCCAGATTTTTTTCGATGGCATCATAACCTATCAGTTTTATGTTGTGAGCTATGGTCATTTTCTGAAACAGAATAGTTGCCAGCTCATGTATCCTCGAATTAAAAACAACGCCTCCCAAGAGTTCGCCTTTTTCTTCAATCAAGTGCGTAATTCGCCGCAATATCCGGGTATAATCGTCCGACAATTCTACATTATGAATCGTTCCCCTGTACCCGTTTTTATTCAGGTAATCGCGAAAACCCTGTTCTCGAATGTAGGTCTGCGCCGAATCTTTTTTGTTATTGGTAATCACTTTGGCAATAAAAATATCCCTATCCCTGCCTATATCATACATCACGAGCTTGGCCGCCACCGCGCCACTATTGTAGGAATCGGCGCCAAAATAAGCGATATTGTTCTGATCCATTATATTGGAGTCGATAAAAACGTATGGTATCTGCTTCTCGTCCAGCATGGCCGACAGCTCTACCGTGGGCTCTTTAAACAATGCGGCAATCAATACCGCATCGCACTCCATGCACTCAATTTTTCGTATCTGACTGATAAATGAGTCAACCTCGTATTGCTGAAAATACAGGTATTGAACGTCTATATTAAAATTGAGAAGTTCCTTCGATGCGCGTGTTATACCCGTATTGAGGACATCCCAATAGCCTCCTTTTTCGAAATAAGGAATCAACACCAATATGGTATAATGGCGTTTCATGGCCAACGAACGCGCAATAATATTCGGCTCGTAATTTATTTCTTTCAGCACTTTCTCTACTTTTTCTTTCTTATCGGGAGAAACTTTTCCTCTGTTATGCAACACACGGTCAACCGTACCGGGAGAAACTCCCGCTATTTTCGCAATATCTACTATTCTTATGTTTCTTCTATCTATGGACATGTTTTAAATTTTAGATTTCAGGATAGAGGGTGTCTCAAAAGTCTGTCATCCCGTGCTTGACACGGGATCTCCTAACAAACATTATCTAATTATCAGGAGATTGCGGGTCGGATCCCGCAATGACAACCTCATAAAAAGACTTATGAGACAGCCTCTACTCAAAAAAATATCTCTTTGCAAAAATAGTTTATCGGGGTGTTTAAATTCGCTATTTCTTTCCTTATTTATTTTTTTTAACAGAAAAATAAACAACGCTGGTAAGAATATCCAGTCTTGTACTAAAAGTATAGAATAATATCAGTATATTTGTTTGAAAAAAGAGAGCAGATTTTTAAACCTTTTCTTATACAAGGTGTCTATAAGGTAAACACGCTATACAAACATAAAATAAAAAAGGAGATTAAGCGATGAAAACAATTAGAGTATTAATACTTGCATCTTTGTTTCCGGTTTTGGGATTTTCCCAGAACTTTGGGGATGACATTTATGGAGATTCTCCTACCAAGCAAAAAAAGGCAGAAACAACAGAGAAAAAACAAGGAACGGCATACAGCAATTCCAATGTTAGTTCAACAAAAGTACTGGTTGTCAGAGACAACGGAGACGTAACGCTGGAAACAACCGGCAATGTAAACGTTGATGTGGACACCTACAATCGACGGGGCGGTGATGTAACCGTATATTCGGACGGAGAAGATTCGGTGTCGTACGACGAAGGTAACTTCGACGGTGAATACGAATACACCGACCGAATTGTGAAATTCCACAACCCCAACAACAGCGTCGTTATTGCCAGCAATAACGACATCAATGTATATGTACTAGACAACGTATATAGCGACTACTATGCACGGCGCAACTGGAGCTTCAATGTCAATTACGGTTGGGGTGGTTACTGGAACAGCTATTATCCCTGGTACGACCCGTGGTACAGCCCGTGGCATTATTCATGGTACGACCCATGGTATTACCACAGCCCCTATTATTACGGCTGGGGAGGATGGTACGGACATCATCATTACGGATACTACGGTGGCGGCTATTATGGAGGATACTACGGAGGCGGTCATTACGGAAGCGGACGTTATTACGGATATTACAGGCCGTACAACTACAATAGCAGAAATTCGTCCTACGGGCGATATTTAGCCGGAAGAAGTCCTGCATCAAGCAATGGACGGTATTCGTCTTCGGGCAGAGGTTCGAGCGACGGCAGATATTCGTCATCGGGCAGAAGTTCGGCTACAAACGACCGGTACTCGTCGGGTAGAACTACCAGCGGGAGAGACGGCAGCGTAAGTACCCGGCCGGCTTCAACATCAGGACGCGGCAGCAGCAATGGTAGCGTAAGCGCCAGACCGGCAACCGGCAACACAACTACCAGCGGACGCGGTTCGAGCAGCACGACCACTACCGGCAGAACAAGACCGGCAGCCGACAATTCTTCTTCGGAAAGAACAAGTAGCGGAAGAGGCAGCAGTTACGATACCAGTACCGGCGCCGGAACATCTTCGGGACGCGGTAGCAGCAGTGGCAGTGTAAGCACAAGGCCTTCGACAACTACAGGCGGCACAAGCGCTACCCCCTCGCGCCCAACCTACGACAGAAGTTCGGTGTCGGGCAGCAATTCGAGAAGTAGCAGTTCATCGTCTTCGGGCAGCAGTAGCAGCAGCGGCAGTTACAGTTCGGGACGTTCATCCGGCAGCAGTTCGAGTGCACCCTCCGGCGGATCGTACAGCAGCGGTTCATCATCAAGCGGAAGTTCATCTTCGTCAAGCTCAGGCTCGTATAGCAGCGGAAGCAGTTCCAGTTCGGGCAGATCGTCCTCCTCGGGTTCATCGTCCGGTGGAAGCAGTGGACGTAGCAGTAGCAGCGGTCGCCGATAAAAGATAAATCTAACGAAAAGCTGTTTTAATTATTGGAAGTTAAAGCAGCTTTTCAAAAGGAAGAAACAAGAAACAAAAAGAACAAAATTATGAAACGTTTATTTATAACAGCAAGCGCCATTTTCTTTTCTTTATCAGCTTTTTCTCAGGGCGAAATGGATGCTTTAAGATATTCGACCAATGATTTAACAGGCACAGCCCGCTCGGTGGGTATGGGTGGCGCTTTCGGAGCGCTTGGCGGCGATATATCGGGTATAGCGATAAACCCGGCCGGAATAGGAGTGTATAAATCATCGGAAGTTGTTGGAACATTGGATTTTCGCAATAATAATATCGAAACGCAATTAAATGCCGGAACTTTGGAGAAGAGCAAATTCTCTTTCAGTTTCGACAATATGGCCTTTGTTGGCGTCATCCCGACATACAACGAAGATGTTCCGCTCGTTAATTTCGGATTTTCGTACAACAGGTTGAAAACTTTCGACCAAAGTTATTCGATGCAAAGCCGGGGTTCGGAGAAATCCCTGACCGACCTGATGGCAAAAACGGCAAATGCCGACCACAATAGAGGCCTTGATTTGGGTGGAGGTATTCCGAGAGAGCCAAATTTTGGCTTAGCTTACGAAGATTGGTTGCCCGTGTTGGGATACAACTCTTACCTTATCAATCCCGACCAAAGTAGAAATTATAAACCTGTGCTTGATATTGGGGAAACCGTTGATAATATTTTGCACGTAAAAGAAAAAGGCTATATAAATTCGTTCGATTTCAACGGAGGTACAACCATATCCAATATCGTCAGCGTGGGACTTACGATTGCCGTTACAGACTTTGATTACCGTATTCATTCGTTTTATAACGAATCCTTTGACCAAAACAACGGATATTCGCTGACAAATACCTTGCAGACCAAAGGCGCCGGATTACAGGTGAAAGCAGGAGTTATCCTGAAGCCTGTCAATGAATTGCGATTGGGGATAGCTTATCATTCGCCAACATGGTATAAAATGACCAATTATTTTTCGGCAGGAATTAAACACGAATTTTCCAATTTTGTACCAGGCGACCTGCAAGCAGAATACCAAAACAGTTACAATCCTGTATCGGAGGTCTATACACGGGATTATGATTTCAAGACACCGGACAAGTGGACATTCAGTATTGCCGGCATTATCGCACAAACAGCTATCCTCAGCTTGGATTATGACCTGACAAACTACCAAAACATGAGTTTCGACGAACCCGATTCAAACGGATTTAATTCGTACAACAACGACCAAAACTTATACATAAAAGAAGACTTCAAGAGCTCGTCTTCCATCAGAGTTGGAGCCGAAATCAGGTTTACTCCCCAATTTTCGGGACGGGTAGGTTATTCCTGGGTCGAAAGCCCCGTGAAGGCGGTGTTGAGAGACGGAAGTTCAAACGCCTCACAACAAGATATATACGGTAGCTTGTACGTGCCTGATATGGGCGGCCCCATATCGCACTTCAGCTTGCCAAAGGATGCCAATTACTTCACTTATGGTTTGGGATACAAATTCACTCCCCAGTTTTATGGAGATATTGCATTTGTAATGAAAAGCCAGGACAGCGATTTGTATGCCTTTGGCGGAGCCAGCAAAGCCACTTACAAAAATAACTCGGTTAGCGGAGCGCTTACCTTTGGATATAAATTCTAAAACAAGCCCCCTTAATCCCCCGTGGGGGGAATACAGAAAATTAATAGGAGTTTGTCTCAAAAGAACGCAAATTACGCAGATTACACAAATTTACGCAAATAAATCATTGCATTTATTCTTATTTGATTGAATTTCAACAATATATAAATTGCGTAAATTTGTGTAATCTGCGTAATTTGCGTTCAATAATATTTTTGATACGTCCCCCTATTCTTTTACTTTATTTGCACTACTTTCTCCACCACGGCCAGCTTTTGCGCTTGGGTTTTAGACGGAGAGGTTCCACCGATATATAATTTCAATTTACCTTTATTTACTTTGCTGATGCCGTTAGCGTCCACCGAAGCTAATTCTTTTGGTGTAAGTTTGAAGCTTACTACCTGGCTTTGTCCAGCTTTCAGGCTGATTCTTTCAAAGCCTTTCAGGGCATATAAAGCTTTTGGACCGTCCACATCGGGATGAGAAACGTAGAGTTGCGCTACTTCACCGCCGTCTTTTTTGCCTGTGTTCGTTACTTTCACTTCCACTGTTAGTGTTTCATTAGCAGCTATTTGTGGCTTAACGTTTACTACTTCGTAAGCAAACTGGGTGTAGCTCAATCCGTATCCGAAAGGATAAAGCGTTTCGCCGCCAAAATAGCGATAAGTACGGTTTTTCATTTCGTAGGAATTGAACGGAGGCAGGTCGCTATCTTTCGCATAGAATGTAACCGGCAATTTACCCGAAGGATTGTAATCGCCAAACAACACGTCAGCAATAGCATTACCGGCATCTTGTCCGCCATACCAGGCATTGAGGATAGCAGGCACGTTGGCCGATTCCCAAGGAGTGGCAATCGCGCTTCCTGTCATCATCACAAAAACCAATGGAATATTTTCGGCCTGTATTGCCTGCATCAATTTGGTTTGCACTTTCGGCAACAGAATGCTGGTGCGGTCGCCACCGGCAAAGCCTTCCATTTTGACAGGCATTTCCTCGCCCTCAATTTTAGGCGATATACCACCCACGTAAATCACTACATCGTAGCCCTTCAGACGTTTGGCCAAAGCAGCAATCTCTTCGTCGCTCTTTTCGGAAGGGATAACAAAGTCAACCCCTTTTTCGTAGGTAATGGTTGTAGCTTTCAATTTGCTTTGTATCGCTTTCAAGGGCGTGCTTATAGTTGTCGGGAAACCGTTGTAGTTGCCTAAAACAGTTGTTGCATCGTCGGCATTGGGACCGATGACAGCCAGCTTTTTCAGTTTCTTGCTTAGCGGAAGAATGTTGTTTTCGTTCTTGAGCAACACGATAGACTCGCGGCTTATTTTACTTGCTAAAGCTTGGTGTGCAGGAGCTTCCAACACATCGAGACCTATTTTGGAGAATGGCGCCTTGTCGGCAGGGTCGAACATACCCAAGCGGAAACGGATAGTAAAAAGGCGTTTGAGAGAAACATCTATCTGGCCTTCGGTGATTAATCCCGATTTCACGGCATCTACCAATGCTTTGTAGGCATTCTGTCCGCAATCGATGTCCGTACCATGGAAAACGGCGTCGGCAGAAGCATAAGCTGCATTCGTATGGGTTTTGTGGTGGTTAAAAAAATCGTCAATCGCGCCACAGTCGGAAGTTACATAGCCGGTAAATTTCCACTTGTCGCGTAGTATTTCCTGCATAAACTGGTCGCTACCACAGCAAGGCTGCCCGTTGTAGGCGTTGTAGGCGCACATCACGCCGGCCACATTGGCATCCACCACCAAATCTTGGAAAGCAGGCAGGTAAGTATCCCACAAATCGTAATCGGAAACAAAGGTATTGAACGAGTGGCGGGTATTTTCGGGGCCACTGTGTACGGCGTAGTGTTTCGCACAAGCAGCCGCTTTCAGGTATTTAGAGTCGTTTCCTTGCAAGCCTTTTACAAATACTTTACCCAGCGAAGCAGTGAGGAAAGGGTCTTCGCCGTAGGTTTCCTGTCCCCGTCCCCAGCGCGGATCGCGGAAGATGTTGATATTGGGCGTCCAATAAGTCAGACCGTGGTAGATGCTGAAGTTCCCTTTAGAAGAAGCATCGTGGTAAATAGCCCGGCCTTCGTCTGAGATGGCCTCAGCAATTTGGCCAAACAGTGGCGTATCCCAGGCCGAAGCCATGGCAATAGCCTGTGGAAATACGGTTACTTTGTACTTGGTGCGTCCAATACCGTGCAGGCATTCGTTCCACCAGTTATAAGACGGGATGCCCAGGCGGTCTATCGCAGGAGCCGCATTCAGCATTTGCAACACTTTTTCTTCCAAAGTCAGGCGCGAAACAAGGTCGGAAACACGCTTATCGACTGGCAGATTGGAATCGTTGAATGGATAGCTAGTCTGCGCCCGCATAGTAGAGCAAAGGCAGATCAACAGCAAAAACGGAATAATTCTACTTGTTTTCATATTGATATTATTTATTAAATTAGTTAAAGCGTTCAATTATTTTATCGCACCAAGCATCAAACTCGGCATCGGGTTGTTGCAGTTCGGGGTGTTTCAGAATGTTTTCGATGGATTCTTTTATGCCCTGGTCGAAACGCTTCGTTGCCACAAAACCCGGAACCAGGGTTTTTAGTTTCGTATTATCGAACACAGCCGATACAGCCTTATCGCCCAACAAACCGCCATAAAAATCGTAGTCGCTATTGGCCGCCAGATATTCCGAAGCCACATGTACCGCTTTCAAGGGCACATTCAAGGCGCGTGCAATGCATTCGTATATCTGATTCCAAGTCAGTACTTCGTCCGAAGTAATATGTACCGCCTCGCCCAAGGCATGGATATTGCCTGTTAAACCGACAAAGCCCCTGGCAAAGTCGCTGTTGTGCGTCATTGTCCACAGCGAAAGACCATCGCCGTGAATAATCACCGGTTTGCCGTCTATCATTCGTTGCAAGACCTGCCAAAAGCCCTTCTTTCCCTTCACGCCCAATGGCGCCATGCGCTCATCGTAGGTATAAGTCGGACGAACAATCGTTACCGGAAACTGATTCGCACGGTATTCCTCCATGAGGTAATCTTCGCAGGCTATCTTGCTGCGTGCGTATTGCCAATAAGGGTTGGCTAAAGGCGTAGATTCGGTTATGATATAGTTTGACAACGGCTTTTGATAGACCGATGCCGAACTGATAAAGATGTATTGCCTGGTTTTACCCTTAAACAAACGCACATCCCGCTCCACATCTTCGGGCGTGAAAGCGATGAAGTCGGCTACACAGTCGAACGACAAGCCGGCAATGAGGGAGGCTACTTTCGCCTCATCCTGAATATCGGCAATAAGCGGATGCACTCCTTCGGGCAGCACATTGTTGCGTTTACCTCTATTAATAAGGTATAAGTCGTGCCCCTGAGCAATTAATAATTTGGATATGGCCGTACTGATAGTACCTGTTCCTCCGATAAAAAGTATTTTCATTTGTTTCTAAATTTTTAGATATTCTCTTATTTCTCTCTAAATTCTTTCGGCCCCTTTCCATAAAATTCGTGGAAAGAATTGGAAAAATGCGACAGGTTGGTGAAACCCACCGCGTAATCGCGTAAGGTGCAAGCCCATGCCAGTACCATGATTCGAGTTAGTTATCTTGCTATCTATCTGATAATAGCGCCCGGTAATAGTCTGCGAAAAACAACCAAGGTAACCCAACAGAGATAAGGCAATAATTCCAAGACGGCGTTTCATGAACTTTTAATCCATCGGCAAACTTATTGGCAATCTTGGCAGCGCCTAAAATGCCCCAGTTATACGTTTTTTTCATGGCGGTTTAAATCTACAAGGAATTAAGAAACTGCAACAAATATAAGTAGATAAAACATAAGAAGCAAAAGAAAATAATTAAATAAATGTAAATCAATATGTTATATATCATACGAAATACAATAAGAACACAACTGCATGCAAAGGCAATAAGCATTTATAAAATGCCCAATATCAGCCACTTTAATAAGATAAAAAGACCAATTTTGAGGATTAAAATTGGGTAGTTGTTTTTACAATAAGAATTGAGGGGAAGGAAATTTTTCAGGTTTCAGGTTCAAGATTTGAAGTAGAGACGTGGCGTGCCACGTCTCTTTATATAATACTGTTCCTTCCTGCAAGTCTGCACAAGACAAAGCATGAAAAATAAAAAACCTCCATTAGCGCAAGGTTGTAACTTGTACCTGATATTCAGGAAGTTTGCAATCCAAACTCAAAGCAATGCCGACAATTTCCGTACTTCGGCTAGGCGTTTGGCCAGTTTTTTGTCTTGTGTTGCCACTTGCAAATTATAATCTGTCTGCATTCCGACCAACATATATGCCGGAATTCCCAAAGCGGCTTCAAAAAGCATGGCTGTAGTTGTGGTAACCGGACGTTTGCCGTTCAATGTTTCATTGAGAGCCGTATATGGCAATCCCAATTGCTTGGCAACCTCTCTTTGCGATAAATGGCGGTATTCCAATTCATCTTTCAACAATTCACCCGGATGCACCGGACGAAACGGGAATCCTAAATTGCCCCATAATTATTCTATTTATAATGGTTTGTAATATCTATTAATGAACAAATTTCAATTCCAAGTATATCGTTCGGATCAACTATCTCACGAAATTCAAGGCGGTATTGATCATTGATACGCACGGAAGAAAGCCCCTGTTTGTTGCCTTTCAACTTTTCGTAATGCAACGACCTGTTAGGGTTCACTCAATAGAGTAAACAGCCTCATGTTCGTTAATTCATTCATAAGCACAAAATTTAAATTATTATTGATAATCAGGCTAAAGCCTTGTTTTATGCCGAATGATAGCTCTAAACTTATTGACTGCTTTCCTCCATTATAACCTCTTTCAGTATATTCGTTCCATTTATGGCGGCAGGGAAACCTGCATAAACAGTCATTAGTAGCATAATCTCTTTTATCTCTTCTTTGTTTATGCCAATATTTAAAGCTCCTTTAATATGAAATTTCAATTGTGGTTGTGAATTGCCCAATGTTGCCAAAGCGGCTATTGTAGCAACCTGACGATATTTTTTATCTAAATTTTCCCTCGAAAAAATATCTCCATATCCGTACTCTATCGTAAACCGGACAAGTTCAGGGGATATTTCTCCATAATTATCCCTTAGTATTTGTTCTTGCTCTTTGTTCAGAAGTGACAGATATTCAACACCGATTTTATACCTGTCCGGATTATTCCGAATCAAGAGATTTGTACCCTTTTTGTCGGTAATACCTTTCTCTAACCGCTCTTGCAAAACTTCTTTGAGAGCATTCATTGCATTTATACTTTTGGGAAATCCTGCATAGACAGACATTTGCAAGATTATTTCTTCGACTTCATTTATTGAACATCCAGAGTTTAATGCTCCATTCAGATGAACTTTTAATTGAGGAATTGCACCCTGTGCAATAAGGGAAGAAACTGCCGCAACTTCTTTTGTCTTATTATCCAAAGAGTTAAGGCTGTAAACATCTCCGAATGAATATTCGATAATAAAACGGGCTAAATCAGGAGAAATATTTTACAAACTATTTACTACATTTTCTCCGGCTTCTCCGTCGATTTCCTGTAACTTACTCCATCCGCGAGTATAACGTTCTGACTTTTCCATTTGTGAATACGCATTGAATACCGGCAATAGAGCCAGTATGATTAATACTAATTGCTTCATTTTTCTATCTTTTGCGCAAAGATAGGGTGGAAAAGAAACCGGATTACAGGACTTTTTTGCCTGTTTTTCGGTACTTTTTAAGGAAGTCGGACGGGGTGAGTGAGGTTTTCTTTTTGAAGATACGAGAGAAATAGGAACTGTCTTCAAATCCTAATCGGAAAGCGATTTCATTTACATTATGGTCGCTATACAGCAGAAAGCGTTTTGCTTCAGTTAATTTAATATCTAACAGGTATATCATTATGTGTAGGAGAGTCTTATAAACCAGCACTTTACGCTTTCATTTTTTCGTATGGGGTACGATTTAGAGCGTTTGCAGAGGTCTTTTTTGACTACGCTTGTCCTGCCCATGTCTGCATAAAACTACGGCACAAAATTACAACTATTTTTTCAATCAAACAAGAAAAACGCACAAAAAATCATATCTGAATATCAATTATTTAAGTGAGGTGCAAGGTGCAAGCGCATATTTATAT
>NZ_BAAHWV010000058.1:0-10298 GCF_054601255.1 Viscerimonas tarda
AGCTCATTACGCAAGGTGTTGCTGGTAATCGGAACAGGCTGTATCTCGCCGCCGCAGTCGCATTCCGGACAATAATCCGCTACCTTTGGCTTTTCCGGTATCGTCAGACTTTTCCATTCGGTAAATGACGCCGGATTCTGCCGGTTGCCGTTGCAAATGGCCTGCACCCGCAGCCGGTAGGTTTTCCCAAAATCTATATCAGGGAACTTAACCTGTGCATCATTAATCGAATAAGCGGTATGATAGCCGCTCTCGGGATTTTCTACTTCGATGTTGAATGAGGTATGATTGAGTTCGGCGTTAAGATGATGTACAAACACAGTATTCCCTTGCATTTGAATAGAAAAGCAAACGCTTGCAACTAAAAATACTATGTTTATGAATTTTCTCATTATTTTATTGAAAGTACTTTTTAAATCCGCGCCAGCTAGTATTTTTATACTGGTTATCAATTAATTATATTCATAATGCCATTTCTGATACACGTCCCCAATATTTTCTCTTACAATCTCCCACTGCCATTTCCAAAACATATCCGTAACTGGTGAATAATCCATAAAGTTACGAGTTGTGCCCTTCATTATAATAGGAATAGGGAGTAGCCAATTTTCATTATCTATCTTTTGCTGGTGGCAATTCCAAATACTCCTTGTTATCCATTATCCATTGATGCAATTTGAATACTTTTTCTATAATTCCTTTATTCTGTCCATCTTTTAATGGGTCATAATCTTTGATTTTCTCAGATGATGGAGCTATATACTCTTCAATATCTTTTATGGTCAATCTCAACCCCCTAGGCAGATTCTCTATGTAATTCATTGCTCTGCAAATAAATACAAATGCTTTAGGATCGGGGATTCCTCCTTCTACCTTAAAAGAACTCACCTCATTCCATACATAGTTTATTTCTAACCATCTTAGAAAAGCTTCCTTTGTCCCTAAATATTGATAATTTATCTCTTCATCATTTTCAAAAATCTCATCTATATATTTTTGAACGCCCAGTTTTGCTAAAGCATAGGTGCAAGCCTTCTGTAAATTCGTTCTTTTAAAATTCCATTCCCACTCACTCCAGCGCCCGAACATGGACGCATAATAATCTTTTTCTAAGATAGCTTCTAACGCGGGAATAAATTGTTTGTCTCCGGAACTCCCTATTTCATACAAATCTCCATCATTTCCAAGAGGAGGGTATTTTTCATATTCTTGTATTTCTTCATCAATTCGTTGCTGAAGGATGCTATCTAATAACAGCTGTTCTATTTCTTCATTCTCTATTCTTTCATTCTTCATTATATTTCTTACATCAATTTCTATGGATTTCCCATGTGAAGTATTAACAATTGCCTCTGCAAGAACTCTCCATGCATCTATATCCTCTGATGTTTTTCGATTCTCCAGAATATTTAATAGACGTAGTTTTGCTTTTTCTGAATAGTTATCAACATACCCCCAATAAGAAAAACTGATCGTGTACATATAATATCTTTTATCTAAATGTATTTCGATGATTCTACTTTGTATATCTTTATTATTTCTTTTATCATAAAATCTAGATAATAGTCTTCTGCCTAATTGATATAAATTAGCATACTCTTTTTGGTCATAAAGCGTTATAACATAGTCTAATACCATATTTTGTTCATCGAGAGAAAGATTATAAAACTTCCAATAATCCTTTTCCGGTACTTCTACCGATTCATACAAATATTGTTTTACGGCATACTTGGTTTTTAGTTCATCTATAGAACTAATAAAAAACATATAATCCTTTTTTTCTTGTGCTGTGATGTTAATTGTAAACAACAAAATAACTACATTGAAAAAGATTCGTCTCATGCTATTTTTCTTTAGTATCATCATTTTCTTTTTTTTCTTTTACATTTTTCCTTATCGTATCCCATTGCCATTTCCAAAACATATCCGTAACTGGTGAATAATCCATAAAGTTACGGGATGTACCCTTCATTATAACAGGAACAGGTTTCCCATTTAGGTTCGTCTCATAAAATGGATGTAATAGCCCGAATAGATGTCCTAGTTCGTGAGTATAAGTAGTATAATCGTTCGATCCGTTGTTTAATATTATGCAATAGTTTTCGAATCCGCTATTTGGATTGGTATAACCGGATGTTCGGTAATTACCAACCATTTCCATATTCCTGTTTACGATTACAATTATAGTTTTATCCATCTTACTCTGCCAATTTTTAAATTGTTCACTACTGCTAAATATCTCATGAATTAATCCTATTTCAATATTAGACCTTGCTCTATCTTTAATTTCCCCCATTTCATTAAACATATAGTTTAATGGTATGCTCTCCCTTTCTTTCAAGTAGTTTTCAACAATGCTATCAGGTATCACAAGTTCGTCTGACTTGCCACCAGCAAACTTCACAAACATCTGGTTATAAGAACGGCTATTCAAGAATCCTATCGCTTCGTTCAGCAATACCTGAGCTGATTTGGAGTTGTTCAATTTTCTATCATCGCCCAAATATACCTTTATTAAATTGATTTGTTCACTTTTATCAACATCCGAACAATAAACAACCAGCTTACCTACAACATTTCTGTTTACATCCAAAACGGTAATACTGTCGGGTGAGGCATACGATCCCGCTCTAGTCCGCCGTATTTGCAGGTCTATCTTGTTATTCCTCCCACTCTGCAAATTCTCCGTGTAAATCTCATAAACCTGACCACCATTGACCGATACACCACTCGTTGCCGTAAAAGTATAGGCAGCAGGTTTTTCAGCCTTTTTGTCCTTTTCTATATTCTTCAACATATCCCAATACTCCTTACTGACCATTGTTGAGGCATGTATAGTATATTGATTATCCGTATTAATACTCATATACGGTATGGCATATTCTATAAATTCTTTTGTCGATTTCTTTATTTTTAAAGTATCGTAAGTTGTTCTTAGTTCTGTCTTTTCATAATTATCGAAACCATACTCTCCCTTATAATTATCACCTCTCGTAAAATAAACCGGTTCAGGGTCTAATATGATGATTTGCAATTCAATATCAGGCACTCCAAGCACTTGAATAAAACCATCCTTTTCACATTTCTTATCGCCGAAACCTCCTACAGGTTCTTCAACTTTTGCACGTTCAAACGGAACGGTATAGGTCTTTATCGTCATACTGTAATTTCCCTCTCGTTCAAATGGTATCTTTAATTCTTTCTGCTCTGAATATTTTACATCATCAACGTCCCATGAATACGGTTTCGTCATGAACCCTTCGTGATTTTCCCCCGTTTTCATTACATACTTTGCTCTATCTGGAGAAAGATCCAAAAGTGATAACTTACTTATATGCTTTATCGTTATCGGTAAATCTCCCCAGATTTTCTTTACGGCTGCGGTGTCTTGATTATCAGTCTCCTTAACTTCTACATACTCCCTTGCTATTTTAAATTTGTACTCTCCAGGAGGTAAAATTACCGTTTCTTTATTTTCATAAAGTCTATCATAGTTACCTTTTTTTGTATTCCCTTTATTATCCTGATATACAGTAACTTCTTCTATTGCCACATAAACATTTATATCTCCATCTCCTATTTTCGTTTTGCTATAATTAATCTCCTCAATCTGTACTTCGCCCTCTTCCCCCATTCTCACCTCATACTCATTCCCCGCAGCATCAGTTACCACCACAGGCAACTCACCCACCTTCACCTCATGTTCATTCCCATCTTCATCTGTCAGTATCAGAATATAATAGGGATTTATTTCGTCTTTTTGGGGGTCTATAAACCGGACTTTTACGGGGATATTGGGGTCCAGCGTAAAATCAAGTTCATCGTTTTCTTTATCTGTGCTATCATCCGCCAACCCATCCCCATACTCTCTCGCAGCATCCACATCCAACAAAAACTGCGGATTATAAACACTCTTGGAGTTCATAGAAAGTATCTGGTTATCGGTATTAACCGTTAAATTCCAATAGTCGCAAAGGATTTTCACGTTCCACACTTCCGCCCAAAAAAGGAACCGACCTTTGTAGGCGCCGTCGCCCTGCGCTATAACCGATTTAATTGTGTACCGGCTGCCACCGTCGTAGGGGTCGGTGAGTAAATCACCTGCTTTCAGCTCATCGCGCAAGGTGTTGCTGGTAACCGGAACAGGCTGTATCTCGCCGCCGCAGTCGCATTCCGGACAATAATCCGCTACCTTTGGCTTTTCCGGTATCGTCAGACTTTTCCATTCGGTAAATGGCGCCGGATTCTGCCGGTTGCCGTTGCAAATGGCCTGCACCCGCAGCCGGTAGGTTTTCCCGAAGTCAATATCGGGAAATCTAACTTGTGCATCGTTAGTCGAATAAGCGGTATGATAGCCGCTTTCCGGATTTTCTACTTCGATGTTGAATGAGGTATGATTGAGTTCGGCGTTAAGATGATGTACAAACACAGTATTCCCTTGCGCTTGAATAGAAAAACAAACGCTTGCAACTAAAAATACTATGTTTATGAATTTTCTCATTATTTTATTGAAAGTACTTTTTAAATCCGCGCCAGCTAGTATTTTTATACTGGTTATCAATTAATTATATTCATAATGCCATTTCTGATACACTACCGGAACATGGATAATATGAGGAGTAGGCGGTGCATTTAATTTTATAACTTATTCATTAACAGTTGGTATATAGTCAAACGGCATATTTACCATCCAGTATTGTTCTTCGGCTTTCAGTTGCTTAATTAATCTTTCGGCTGCTTCTATCACAAGAGGCTTGCGTTTTCGCATTTGTTGTATATAATCTTCCGGTGTCTTATAAGAAATGGCATATGCGGTCGTTTCTATTTTGTGATAACGAAACAAATCTTTGAGAGTGCCGTAGATAAGGTCATCTAAAGGCTTAGGAGCTCCTCCTGATATATATTGGTAACTCTTATGAACATCCAGAAGTTCTACTAATTTTTTTATGTAATATGCATTATTTGCCCTATTTAAAAAAATAAATAGACTGTAAGCCGAATAATTCGCTGTTTCCCCACCCGATTTTACAACATCTGTTATAATCTTATCAAATATGCTTTGTGTTTCGGTATCATTCATCATCAGTAAACAACTAAAAATTACATCGTTAAAAGTCACAGGTTTATTATGGCGATACCATATATTTTTAATAATTTTATATGACTCGGGATAAACGATTCTTGCATGTAAATACAATGCATCTTCTGGAGGTAATATTTTCTCTTGATTTCTTAATAAATCATCTTTATAATTTTCTATATCCCTTAATATTGCTTCGTTATAATAAAAATTTAACAATACGGGATTAGGGCAAATTGAATCATAGTTCAATTTGCATACACGTATAATGTAATCTTTTGTCAAAGCATTATTCTGTTCTTCACTAAAATCTTGCAAATATCTTTTAAAATCATTGATTTTATTATCTATACCCACTCCTTTATCCAGCCATTTTAGTAAATAATCTTTCATTTCCTGATCATAATACAGAGACTTATAGTCTAATGCATCATCAAATCGTCTCTGATAATAATCATACACTTCAATGGGTTCTTCTTGTTGAAAATGAACCAACAATGAGTCATTCGTTATAATAACCCGTTGAGCAATTATATCATTTATTGCTACTGTAAATAATACTGTAATTAAAATATGCTTCTGTTTCATTTTATCTGTTTTTCTGATTAATCAACTGTATCTTAAACCATCGTTTTCTTTGCAGGTCATAATCCATAAAATTATCCCCTTTGTTTTTGGTACCACCTTTTTTAGAATTAATAATAGGTATCACATCATTATCATTAAATGTATGTGGCAATCCTAACCAATGCCCCAATTCGTGGGCTATTATCTCTTCACTAGTTTCAATTGATGAAGAACTTTTAACACTATATCCACCCATCCATCCAACATAATGTGCTCCTCCTAACTTTTCTGTAGTCGAAATATTTATATCCAGTCCAGTTATAAAGTAATAGTCATGCAAATTATTTGTATATTTAGAAGGTATCCTTTCTTTAAATATTTTATCAGTTAATGTGTTCATTATTGTGTCCACTTGTGCTTTATGACCACTAAAATATGATTTATCCAAGTTTACAACAGCATGTATAGAATCAACGGTGTTTTTTACAAATAATTGATTCAACGATTGAGTGTTTAGATAATCTTGAAGGGTTGTTGGTTCTACATAATTTGGATAGTTTGACTCGTCTTTGAACTTTACATATATCAAGGTTATAACTTTAGGTGTTGCATCTGCCGAATAATATTCCAATTGTCCAATAGTCTCTCTTGTCGATTGTATTAGCACATCTATGAACGAAGACTCTATGATACTTCCATTAATTGCTTTTAATGATTTAATTCTCAAACCTGTTGACTTTAATTGGTTTAAAGCAATCTGATTTAATACAATAGAGTCATTTTGTCCATTAAGTGCAACTATTCCAGCCATTCTTGATTTTATGACCACACGAAAAGTAGAATCTTTCTCAATTTTACTATCAAAGTCTTTTACATCAACTTTTATCAGAATTTCCTGCTTTACAGGAATGCCTAATACTGGTACATAATGGGTATCTTTCCCCACTTTTATCGTATCGTAGTAAGTTATACTTTCTAATATTTCTTGTTCCTCAAACCCTTTATCAAAGAAATAAGAACCATTATAATTTCTTCCCATATCAAATTTCACGATGGGAGCATGATACGTTTCTATCTTTAGTTTTGCAATTTCTTTATTGGTTGCTTTATCTTTCACAATCAGTTCATTGCTTCCATTCAATGCCGATTGGGTTATTGAGATTTCAACATAATGGATGATTGTCGTTGTCGTATCATTTCTTACCGAATCTTTTTGTAAAGAAATACTATAAGTTTCAGAGCCAATAGTCTTTTTCTTTTTTACAGAAATATCCAGTTTATCCCAATTGATAGTATCCGATTCATTTGCCGGATGCAATTCTATTCGTAAACCCTTATTGGTATAAATTGTTGTGTAGGTTTGATTATCTTCGTAAGAATCTGCATTAATTTTGAATTTTATTGCTTTTTCAGAAGCATTAGAGGCAGAAGAGCTTACCTCCTCAATCTGTACTTCGCCCTCTTCCCCCATTCTCACCTCATACTCATTCCCCGCAGCATCAGTTACCACCACAGGCAACTCACCCACCTTCACCTCATGTTCATTCCCATCTTCATCTGTCAGTATCAGAATATAATAGGGATTTATTTCGTCTTTTTTGGGGTCTATAAACCGGACTTTTACGAGGATATTGGGGTCTAGCGTAAAATCAAGTTCATCATTTTCTTTATCTGTGCTATCATCCGCCAACCCATCCACATACTCTCTCGCAGCATCCACATCCAACAAAAACTGCGGATTATACACACTCTTGGAGTTCATCGAAAGTATCTGGTTGTCGGTATTAACCGTTAAATTCCAATAGTCGCAAAGGATTTTTACGTTCCACACTTCCGCCCAAAAAAGGAACCGACCTTTGTAGGCGCCGTCGCCCTGCGGTATAACCGATTTAATTGTGTACCGGCTGCCACCATCGTAGGGGTCGGTGAGTAAATCACCTGCTTTCAGCTCATTACGCAAGGTGTTGCTGGTAACTGGAACGGGCTGAACTTCCCCGCCACAGTCGCATTCGGGACAATAATCCGCTACCTTTGGCTTTTCCGGTATCGTCAGACTTTTCCATTCGGTAAATGGCGCCGGATTCTGCCGGTTGCCGTTGCAAATGGCCTGCACCCGCAGCCGGTAGGTTTTCCCGAAGTCAATATCGGGAAATCTAACTTGTGCATCGTTAGTCGAATAAGCGGTATGATAGCCGCTCTCCGGATTTTCGACTTCGACGTTGAATGAGGTATGATTGAGTTCGGCTTTAAGATGCTGCACATACACAGTATTCCCTTGCGCTTGAATAGAAAAGCAAACGCTTGCAACTAAAAATACTATGTTTATATATTTTCTCATTTTCTCAAAAGATACTTAATTAACTGCTCTAAATTTGAAAAATATTAATCTTCATTTCACTCTATTATGTCATATTTATTTTTATGTTGTTTCACCCATTTTCTTGCTATATCCAAATCTTCTTTGCTATATGATATATCCTCTTTTTGTTGTATTGGAAATTTTTTAATTAACATTGTTAGAAGATGTAATGCTCTATTTGCACAAAGTCCCTCGACTGGCTCTTCCATCCATCCCTCATAATAAGGTGTTTCTTTTTGGTTAGAATATAAATCTTTAAATAAAAGCTCCACAATAACTTTTTGTCTAACATAAAGAAATACTTTTTCATTCAATAGCCTATCTTCGATGTACATATTTTGTAAAGAATCTCTAACTATATTAATATTTTGTTTGCTACCTAATCGAGCGAGAATTAAATTTAATTTATACTTGTTTTCGTTATATTTCGTATTTTGTAACTGCCTTTCAAAAATAGGTATCATCTGTTTTTGATAAAGTTTGCTTGATAAATAGGCATAATCAAGAGAATATCTATCATTTCTTTGAGTTCTTTCGTTTATTATATTTATTACTTCTTTATCAAATAAATCATTGTCAAACAGCATAAGAAAATCTATAGATTTAGAACAAGAATAAGATAACTCTATTGAATCGACACATGCACAAGCATTTAATAAACACAATATCATTTCCTTTTTAAAAATAACATCTTTTGATTGCATCCCATATTCAAAATAACTTTCATATATGCAATCTTGAACTGTTGGATTTGGCGTAGCTTCATATTGTTTCAATAAAGGAATTAAACTATCGGATAAATTTTCCGCATTCATTTCTCGAATTAAACTGAATGGCCTATAATCGTCCTTGATTATTCGTTGAATAACCTGTTCAAATCTTTCAGTAAAACAAGTATCTGCACTTTGTGCAAAACAAACTGTGTTGAAGAAAATAAGGCAAAAAAACAAGAATGTCTTCATGTGAATTATAGTTTAAAAATTAACGAACTATTTTGTCCCATTGATATTTACGTAACTTATCTCTTGACCAGCCACCATCCCATTCCATAAGGTTGTTTATATCTTTGGGAGTCCAATTGCTAGTAGGCGCATACCTATATGGATAACCAATATGTAATTCTTGTTTATCCCAAGGATGTCGTAACCCAAATGTTCCATGACCAACTTCATGAGCTGCTGTTGCACTAATATTAGAAGGGGATGATCCTCCAACTTTTTTGGGAAAAAAGAATCCAAAAGATTGATTAAACAGCATAATACCATTGGTATTAGAATTATTAGGGTAATCTACAATGAATAAATTGTACAAGTTTGGTACTACAATTTTGCAACTATCAACGATTCTTTTCATCTCGTCTAAATATGCTGTATTCGATACTCTAATATCTATCATACCATTTTTATTAAAATCATAATTAATAGTCCGAGTATAAATAGAAGGATCAACTACAAATTCAACAACCGCATATTTATATCTATCTGTCAATGCGGCTTGTATATTGGCGATGGCAACAATTGTCGTGATAATATCTGTATTATTTGCTTGTGTATCACAAATTTTATTAGGCCCTGCTACAATCACACTATCCCTTTCAATGGAACGATACATCACATAATCATCTCCACTTGGAGTAGTATCTAAAAATTTATTATTCCCCCATGATACAACAGGGGTTGTTGCCAGCATTGTTGTATCTCCGTAATTGACGTTTTGGATGTCGTCATTGCTTTCGTTAACTGTTATTATCGCCACTTTTTTGGTAACCAAATCATAACCTTTGATTTTTACTTGGATTGTATCATTTAGGAAAAAACTAACTTTCGCAAATAATGCAGCATCGCCAACATTAACATTACTCTTAACCTCAATAGTTTGTTGATTTGCATTCAATAGCTTTGGACGAACATCATAATTAGTCGAATCTGATAACATTAAAGTAATGCTTTTTTCTGCACCTATAGGCGATATTTTTATTCGGAGTTTATCATAACTGCCATCACTTCTAACAGATTTCCATTTTATGCCAGATATTGGCAATGTATTCTTATATGAAGAATATAAATCTTCCTTGGGAGTATCATTTTCATCAAATCCCCACTTCTGTGAAGGATCTTCCTCAAATTCCACACTTACTACCACAATCTTACATTGCAAGGTATCACTTCGTAAACTGTCGTTATAAATTGTGCTAATAGCTGTGCCATTAATATTGGCCGACACAACATTCGGCGTAAAATAAACTTTTGCCGAGTCTGCGCTTGTTACCCCTTTCCATACAGAACCATTCCT
>NZ_BAAHWV010000059.1:0-9726 GCF_054601255.1 Viscerimonas tarda
TATATTTTCCTGAAGAAATTGCAGACCCTGTGTAGCCATATTGAATAGATAATGAAATATCAGAAATTGTATTCCACTCCCAACTATTAGGCACTTCAAAAGGTATGTTCTCATAATGGGATTTATCTTCACCACGAAAAATGAACGTTTCGTTTTTGTCCCGCTTGATTTTCTTTTCCTTGATTAACCGTTCTTTTTCTGCACGGATTTTGGCAACAAGCACCGATGCAGACTCATCATTGGGGTCTTGCGGCACCAATTTGCCACGAATGGCAAGGTCTAATATTTTTTGTCTTAACTGTTTAGTATTCATTGTTTTCTGATTACAAATTGTTTCATGCAAAGCAATGTATATTTTCTATACATATAACTTTATCATGTATAGAAAATGCTTGTTTTTGATACATGACATTTTTCTCAGGTATCAATAATCGGTTTTTTTGATACTTGACAACTTTATCAAGTGTCAGAAATCGGCTTTTTTGACACTTGACAGTCTTATCAGGTGTCAAGAATCGGCTTTTTTGACACTTGATAATTTCAGAGGGGAATTTCATTAACATTGGATAAATATGTATATAACTCATTATTAATGTAGTAACTCTCTTTCCATATTTTTTGTTTATCTAAAACTCCCATTTTTGTCAACCCATCTAAATAGCGGATTGCCGTTGATTTGCTAATCATCAAATCCTCCATGATAAAATCAATTTTCGTATAGGGATATTTGAAAAGACTGTTTAACAAATCTTGACTGTAGATTTTGGGTAATTCTTCTCTGATTTTGTGCTTTTGTGTCTGCATCAGCGTCTTTATGCCTTGAATGATTGTTATGGTCTGTCGAGAAGTCTGTTCTACACCATCCAACATAAACAAAATCCATGCTTCCCAAGCGTTCTCAGTTCTTACTTTTTGTAATAAAGAATAATATTCTCCTTTGTTTTGATTGATGAAACGACTTAGATAAAGAACGGGAATATCCAAAAGTTTTTCTTTTACCAAATAAAGAATGTTGATAATCCTTCCTGTCCTTCCATTACCGTCATAAAAAGGGTGAATGCTTTCAAATTGGTGGTGGATAATCGCCAATTTTACCAACGGGTCTAAATCCGATAGCGTTTCGTCATTGATAAATTGTTCCAGATTATTCATATATTGCACAATCTCATCGTAGCTTTGTGGCGGTGTATAAACCGTTTCGCCTGTTCGTTCATTTTTCAATTCTGTCCCAGGCAATTTCCGAAAGCCCGCTCTCGTTTCTTCTAAAATAGATTGAATGTCAATTATTTGATTCAATGTTAGAAGTCCGTTTTTCTTCATGTTTTCAAAACCTGACAAAAGTGCATGAGCATAGTTATACACCTCTTTGGTAGCAACGGTTTTGAATTTTTTGGCAGCAAAGTCCGATTGAAATAATTCATCTTGCGTTGTGATGATATTTTCAATTTCCGAACTGTCCTTAGCCTCTTGCAGGGCAAGCGTATTTATCAAAATACGCTCATTAGGAATACTTAGCGTTACGCCTTTCATCTCGGCAAGTGCACCACGTGCCGATGCCAGTTTCTTTAATATCGACCTTGTTTCAACTTCCCCTTGCAACGGGAGCATCTGTATTTGATATGCGCTCATATTATTGATTTTTATTTTATTCTTCTATTTTACCAATTATTGTTTTTAACTCTCCTACTGCCGAAAGGATGTTCTGGCTTTTTTCTTCAATCATCGTCATTAATTCGGTAAGCGAATAATCGACCGCTTCTTCACCTGATTTGAGCCACGTAATATCCAAACTTGTCTTGTCACGAGCAATGATTTCCTCGTAAGAGTATTTTCGCCAACGACCATTTGGATTTTCTGCGGAATAGGTAGAGACGTGGCATGCCGCGTCTGTACGTGAGCGATAGCAATTCACAAAATCGTCTAAATGATGGCGTTGAATGGGATTTGTGGCTAAGGTATGCTTGATTTCCGTGCGATAATCATAATACCAGATTTCTTTGGTGCGATTGCCTTTGCTAAAAAACAGCACATTCGCTTTCACGCCATTGGCATAAAAAATGCCGGTCGGCAAACGTAAAATGGTATGTAAATCAAAATCCGAAAGCAGTTTTTTGCGCACTGTTTCGCCTGCACCTCCTTCAAACAATACATTATCGGGCAATACGACCGCTGCCCTTCCGCCCGATTTCAGCGTTAACATAATCTGTTGCAGAAAATTGAGTTGATTGTTGCTGGTCGATACATATAAATCGTCGCGCATTGCCGAGATATTCGTAGAACCTGCTGGTCGCGTACCGAAAGGCGGATTGGCAAGGACGATGTCAAATAACTTTTCGGGCGATTTTTCCAGCGAATCACAACAAGTTACCGGACTTTTCTCTGTTCCGACACCATGCAAATAAAGATTCATGGATGCCAACGTTACCACCAAGGGCGTGATGTCGTTTCCGTGCAAGGCTTCATTTCGCAGAAATTGCTGTTTTGCGCGGTCGTTCGATTGTTTTTTCATGTAATCGAAAGCAGCCAACAAGAAACCGCCTGTTCCGCAAGCCGGGTCGCACACTGTTTCGGTAATCAAAGGATGGGTAACATCGACCATGGCATTGATAAGCGCACGAGGCGTAAAATACTGTCCTGCACCGCTTTTTTTGTCTTGTCCGTTCTTCTCCAAAATTGTTTCATAGATAGCACCTTTCAAATCGCCATCCATCGACAGCCAATTTTCTTCGCCTATCAACGAAATCACCCGTTTGAGCAAAACCGGTTGTTGTATCTTATTTTGCGCCTTGGTGAAAATGCTGCCAATCAAGTCGTCTTTTTTGGACAAAGTATCCAATGTCTGCTCATACTGCCGGATTAAATCAAGTCCGTCTAAACTTGTCAATTCTTTCCAGTCATAACCGTCAGGAATCGTGCTTGTATAGCCCAACACGGTTTTCTCGTAGTCCATTTTCAGGAACAAGAGATAGGTCAGTTGGATGATGTAGTCTGTAAAGCCTACGCCTGCGGCAGCGATTACGTCGGCAAGATTCCAGACTTTTTTTGTGAGAGATTGCTCGGAGGTGTTATTCTTCATATTAAAATGTTTATCATTGACTTTACAGTTGCTTTAATACACATAGTGTAAGGCTTATCATTTGACATTTCCACTTCAAGATTTTTCTTCAATATATTTTTTAATGTTGGATTCATTTCTTTAGTATATTGATCTATCAATGGGCGAATTGCATCAATTCTCGCCTTTCTACTTTCCATTAATTCAGGTCTGTTAAGTTCCAATAAAAGTTCTGTCAACTGTGCTCTATTATCGCCTGCCTTATGACAAATCATTGTTCCTAAAGAAATAAAATGATCCTCTGGCTCATCTGTATATGGATTAATAACAGAACAATTCTCATCAAAGTTATCACTCTTTTTAATATTACACCAAGGACATGCTAATCCCAAATTATTCCAGTCAAAAGTAAGAATAGGATATTGATCTTTGGGCTTATAATGCTCAATATGTTCAGGTGCTACAACAGAAATATAACTTTCACAATACATACATTTAGAGTGTGTTTCTTTTTTCAATGTAACTTTTACTTCTGCTTGATTATATTTATCTTTAATCCCTTTAGGTATTTTCTGCCCATTATTCACATATGACATCAAATCTGATGTCCATTGAGTCTTGTTATTTACCAAAATATCTGGCTCTTTTAATTTAGTCAATTTTATCATTTTTCAAAAACTTCTTTAATAGCTAATGGCATTAAACTTTCCAACCCTAATAACCTAAACTCTTCTCTCATTTGATTTACATTTGACTCTGTAATTTCAAGGTCTCTATATTTTCTAACAAGCTGAATCAATGATTCTTCTGCCCATATTGGCATAGTAAATGGAACACCTAAAACCTCATTCAAAATTTCTGTTGCAGTTCTTGCTTTATTGACTAAATCAAGTTTTTCACTATACACCTTATTCTCTTTATCATATCTAAAAGCATATACATTGGATTCTTTTACTGAAGCAACAATTAAAGGACTATGGGTAGAAATTATGAATTGTATATTAGGAAAGGCTTCCAATAAATCCGGCAATACGGAACGTTGCATTGTTGCATGTAAATGATTCTCAACTTCATCAATTAATACAACTATTGTTTCTTTTGAATGTGAAAAATTATATACTTGCCAAGCTAAATCGACTAAAGACGCTATTCCTCCCGAAACGGCATCAAGCATAAAATCACCAGAATCTGTAACTAATACTATTTCATAATTTCGTATTGAGATTTCTTTAAATCCTATATTCTTTGGCAATATTGTTTTTAGAACATTTTGAAAGCCCAAGAAATTCGCCTCTAATTCTCTATCTGGTTGAATAAATTTGTTTCCACTGCCTCCAATAGCCCAATTTAATAAAGTTTCTTTAATTAAATAATTTATAGGTTTATGTTCATAATAACCAACTTGGAATGTATTGGTTTTAGTATTTTGTTCAACTAAATTATATGCGTTTTTTCTATCTCTTTTTTGAGTTGAGATAGTGGGGACTTCTTGATATTTAAATACATTTCTATGCGAAGAAATATTTATGCCTTTAATTTGGTCTTGTTGTCGTTGTGGCGGTCTATATTGTATTTTTATATGATATTTAGCCGTATTTGAATCCGGTATTGTTAAATCAGAAATCGTACCATTGCTATATAAAATCTCTCCGATATTTTGATTGTCTTTTTGTTCGTTTTTTTTAAAGAAACGAGTAAAGTAGCGCATAAATCCTGTTTCTTTTTCAGGCGCAGGTGTAGCTAATTCTTGAAAGTCCCAACCAAAATGTCTTGCCAATAAATGTAGCAAAGTTGTTTTTCCAGATCCATTAGCTCCAGTTAATACAGTCAATCTGTCATGAAATTCAATATCAATATTTTGAAATTGTTTCCATTGTTGTAATTTTAATGTTCTAAATATCATATATTCAAAATTCTTTAATGTACATATTTTCTTATATTTCGATTTTATGCCGTTTTAAGTATTACCCACGACAGCGACCCCAACACCTCATCCACCACCTCCGGCGACCCAAAACTCCTCACCATCTGCGCAAACAGCGTAATATTCTCATCTCGCAATTCATTATTAGTATAACTCCCATTCGCAACAATATACCCCACAATTTCCTTCACAATCTCTTTCTGCTGTTCGGTCAAAGGACGCTGATTTTGTCCGCACCACAATTCAAAACGAGAGGCGGCAAAGGAAGACAGCGATTTCAATTCGGGAATTATTTGGAAGGCGTAACGCACCAATTGGATTAAATTCGTGAGGGCTTCGCGTTCAGTTTCATTTTGTAATGTAGAGACGCGGCGTGCCACGTCTCTACCGGCATCCACAATGGCGTAAGAATTCCATAACCGCAACATATTGAATCGCCTGTCGTTCGCCAATAATTTTTCTTTCAAATCGGAAAGCAGGGCGTAGGTAATCGGTTTGTTTTGGTTGTTGTAGATGATTCGTAAGGCTTCAATTTCGTCCCGATGCGTGGTTACATATTCCTCAAAGGCTTGTGTGGTCGATGCCGCTTCTTCCGTCGAGAAACCGGTATATATCACCTCATCTTCGCCCGGAATCAGTACTTTGACAAATCCGGCATTGAGTATCAAAAGGTATTTTCGGGCTTCGGGATTGTTTGCCAATAAAGCAACCAATGCTTTGCGTTCTGTATTAGGCTCATTTACTTCATTAAATGGCGGCAAAGTGTCATTTTCAAGGACGCTGAAAATAGAAACTGCCAAATCGTACATCGTAATACCGGCAATATTCGCGAAATCAGTGCGCTGTTTTTCCTTACTTTTGGCATTGATGCGCGAAAGACGGCTTGCCAACAACTGCAAATAATCGTCGGGCAAATAGCCATGAGCGATTTGTTCCAAAAGTTGTTCAAGCGTTGGATTTGCCGGTGGCGGATTGATTCCGCCCTGTGGTTTAGAAACATATTTTTCAGTTTCCGTAACACCCACAGCATCTATCAGATAGAACAAATCTTTACTTGTGGCATTAGGCGTAACATTGCGTAACTGCTCATCGCCGATGGTGCGCACTCCGCGACCTTTCATCTGCGTATATAAAATTTCCGAGCCGACATCCCGCATAAATAGCAGTATTTCCAAGGGTTTTATATCCGTTCCTGTAGCCACTAAATTGACAGTAACGGCGATGCGGAAAGACTTGTCGTTGCGGAAACGGCGTATCAATTCGGTGCTGTCGCCTGCCGAATAGGTTATTTTTTGAACGAAATCGGGTGATTGATTTGGAAAAACTTCTTTTGCCAATGCTACAATATTGGTTGCGTGATTATCATTTTTGGCAAAAATCAATGTTTTGGGGATATAGGCTAAATCCGGATTACGGTCGGGATATAAGTCAGTGTAAACAGCATCGCGGAATGATTCTAAAACCAAGCGGATTTGTGTAGGATTGACTACCGAGCGGTCTAATTCCGTATTGCCGTATTGAACTTCTTCTTCGGAATCACTCACTGTGTTTTGCCCTGTATGAACAGTAACTACATTTATTTTCTCGCCTTTTTCTATCGTACCGCCTTCAGAACTGACTTTTGTTTTAATACGATATATTCGGAAATGAACATTGATGCCATCGGCAATGGATTTTTCAAGTGTATAATTGACAATCCGGTTGTTGTTGAAGAAAGCCAATGTTTCGGGCGCAGGGGTTGCCGTTAATCCGATTATTCGTGCCTGCTTGAAATATTTTAGCACCTGTTGCCAACGTCCGTAAATTGAACGATGACATTCATCTACAATGATAACATCAAAGAAATCAGGCGGTAATAAAACATTATTGTCCAACGTGATTTCTCTATCGTCTTCCTGAATCCCTTCAAATTCATCTTCATCTGTAAACTCTTTTCCAGTCAATACGGCAAAAAGTCGTTGGATAGTAGAGATTACTACATTCGACTCCTGTGGAATTTTTGGTGATTTCAATCGTTCGGTAACAAAAATCGTATTAAAAGGCTCGCCGGTTTCGGTCAGCCGGAAGGTACCAAACTCGCCTTCCGCCTGTTTTCCCAGATTATTACGGTCAACCAAGAATAAAATACGTTTTGCGGGCGTATAGGAAAGTAAGCGATAGGCAGCCATGCAAGCGGTAAAGGTCTTTCCGGCTCCGGTTGCCAATACCATCAACGCACGCTTTTCGCCTTTTCGCAAACTGCTTTCCAATTTCGTTACTGCTTCATATTGGCATTTACGCAATCCTTTGTTTGAAAGATAGGGTAGTCCGGCATATTCATTTTGGATGTTTGCTATTTTCGCTAATTCTTTAGGCGTGTGCATGGTTGGTAAGGGCAAATAATTATTTCCCCCTGCACGAATATCCCGAAATAACAATGCTTTCCCATTCGACAGATAGACAAACGGCAAGGGTTTTTGCCAGCATTGATACCAATTCAATAACTGATGCGTATAATCTTCTGCTTGTGCTGCCACTACTTCCGACAATTTTGCATCTTCTCTCTTGGCTTCCAATACGCCGATAGCTTTACCGTCCAAAAACAACAAGTAGTCCACCTCTTTATTCCCTTTCAGCAAGCCTTCTCTGACAGCCATAGCAGAAACGGATGGGGAGTATTCGTCTCTGTTCACGACTTTCCATCCTGTATTTTCTAATTTTCTGTCTATTTCTAATCTCGCTTTTTCTTCGGGAGTCATATTATTAAAACATTACTTTTATCACTTCCAATAAAGATATATTATCAGAAGTTGATTACAAAAGTACGGAATTATTTCAGAAATTGATTATTTTTCATTTTAAACCTTAAAAATCAGTATTATATTGAAAGTTCCGGCAAAGCATTTACAGCTGTTTCTTTTAAAGAATCCACCGCACGAGTGTATTTCTCCGTATGTTTCAGCCCGCTATGCCCTAAAAGAGATGCCACTGTCTTAATGTCCGTATGACATTCACCCAAAAGATTCACCGCAAAGCTATGTCTGGCGCAATGCCAAGTGATGTGTTTGTCAATTCCAGCGCGGGCAACCCATGTTCTTAACGCTTTAAGGCAACCTGTATGGCTCGGCAAAGTAAATATATAGTCGTCTTTTTTCGGTTTTTCGCCAATCAAATTCAGAAGGGTCTGACTTAATGGAATGATGACTATTGAATTTTTGGAATGTCCTTTGGTCTTTACCTGTTCAAATTTTATTCTTTTGTTTGAATAATCCACATTGCTGTATCTCAAATCAATAACATCGCAATATCTTAATCCTGCATACAAGCAAAACAAAAATGCTCGTCTAACTTCCGTGTTCTGATAAGGTGTTTGGGCTAATTGCTTGATTTCATCAAGGCTTAATACATCTTTGGTTAGTGCGGTATCATCCACCAAACATACCACACCTGTACACGGGTTTTTCAGAATGACATCGTTTTCCACAGCATACTTGACCACTTTTTTGAAACGTTGAAAATAACCTCTTGCCCCTTCTCCATAAGAACGTTCCTGTAAATAATCAACAAACTTCACCATCATCTCTTTGTTCATCTGTTCAGGTTTAAGTACCCTTTGCATATTGGGATAAGATAAACTTAGAAAATCTTTGAAGCGTTTGAAACTTGCCTCCATCATTCGGATGTCTTTTTTCTTGTAGGTATCAAGATAAGATTGATAGTAATCTAAAAAGTTCACATTTTGCTTGACGGGAAGAGCCTTTCCATATTTTTTAGCCGTAATTTCTTTTTCCTTGTCAATCCGTATTTCAGTAGCTAAAGCCAATGTCTCTTTATTCTTTTGCCGTTCTTCCGATGTTCGGGGATTGGCTAACAAATACAAGCCCAAGTATTCTTTGCTACGGATATGCTTTATTTTCTCTTTCCCTGTTTCCTCATCGAAGACTTTGTTGTATCCCATATAGTATTCGAGGTACAGACTTTGTCTGCCATCCGCCAACGTTTTCTGTTGCAGTTTGGGATTCTCTTTTGATTTAGTCTGTAATTTTGCCATGACTATTTGATTTTAACGTGTATTCTGTTGTTTGAATTTCCGTTGGCAAAGGTACAAATATATTTTGATTGGGGTGTAAAAAAGGTGTAAATAATAGCAGAAAATTAGCTTATCAATGGAATTTTACTAAAACCATGTATAAGTTAATATATTGAACAATAATGTATTTAGCTTCTTTTGATTAGATTATTTTTAGCAGGTTTTGTATCGGCTCTGGGTACTAAAACGCTAAATCAATAAGAGATTTAGCGTTTTTCTTTTAATTTCCGTGTCAGCTTTATTCTAAAGAAAAATTCCATAAAAGACCATTTTCTTCTACCGTCCGATTGGATTTGCAATCCAATCGTAATGAGCATAAGGATTTGCAATCCGAAATACGCTAACAATCAATCGAATATGGCTAAAGTCATTGGCTAATCGGATTGAAAATCCTTATAGACCTGGCAGCCGGATTATAAATCCGGCTGGACAAGGTTATTTTCTATGTTATAATCTATCCCCAAGTTGGGGACGAATTACACCGCCTAATCCACCAATAGCTTCCTCATTTCCTCGTCAATCTCCTACCCCAAAAATTGTCAAACAAATAAAATAAGTAAGTGTTCATAATTAGTTTGTATAAAATATTTAGTTTGTCTTTCCGTTCTAGTATGGTATATACAATTAGGAATGGGAAAGATAAAGAAACTGGAATTAACAGTTGCCCAGCGAGGGCAA
>NZ_BAAHWV010000060.1:0-9478 GCF_054601255.1 Viscerimonas tarda
AGCTTCAGATCTATTCTTAACCGATTTGACTTTACAACCTCCTCTTGGAAAGCTTTCAATTACATTGCTTTCATGGTCATTTTACTAAGAAAAATCAAACAATCTAAAAAGTCAAGATGACTTCATTTAATAAATCTTTCACATCTACATTCAATAACTCAGCTATTTTTGCAAATGTCTCAATTGGAGGTTGCATGGTATTTGAGCACCACCGAGAGACAGTCGCCGGGTCTCTTCCAAGTTGTTCCGCCAGCCATTTGCCGGTTTTTTGCTTTTCAACTAATACAATTTTAATCCGATTAATAGGTTTCATCGCTCTCATCTGTTGATTTTAAACGCAAATATATTGATTTTTATCGAAAGTTTTCGTGTTCAATATCAGTAACTTTTCAACATATTACTGAAACATGTACTTAAAGCATGGCATTGGTTATCTCTTCTGCCCTCTATTCTTCTGCTGAATGATAGGTTGCTTGGACTTCTGCTCTTCTTTTGGAGGTTTCGGCAATCTTGGGTCATCCCATGATTCTTTATATTCAGCATCTGCTTTATTCTCTTTCCACAAGTATGGGTTCGCATAGCTTCCCATACCCCACCATTTGACTTTGGCTTTGGTAACATAGCCATTCTCCACAAGTACCTTATCTCGGATACGCATTTCGTATTTGCCGTATTTGACAAACTCATCGGGATTCTTGTCGCTGAAAAAAGCTTTGTTCTTTTCCTCGTTGAGAAAAACATAGGAAGAAAACTTGCCGCTTCCGTCGTTGCGGTTCATGTTTTCAAGATAAGCATACCCACCTTCTTTTAATGTATTCCATTGCTCAGACATCAATTCAACGCCTCCTATGGAGGGAAGTATCGGCTCGCCTTGGCTTTTTTGTTGGGCTTTTTCTTCGGCTTCCTGTTTAGCTTTTTGCTCTGCCTGCGGCTGTAAGTATGCTTCTTCTATTCGTTTGTTTTCTTCCAAAAGATTTTTCTGAAATTCCTTTTTCAGATTCCTGAAGCTGTATTTTCTATCAACTTCAGAGCCTTTGAAACAAATCTTTCCGTACCGGAACGATACGCCTTCGATCTCAGATGATGTTCTTTTATGCTTATAATCAAGCTCAATTCCGAATTTTTGAAGATTATATCGCAGGTCGTTAGGTGTTTTGCATTCCGGCAGAACGGATTTAATCGCATCGTGGATATAATATTTCGCCTTATCCGGATTCCTTAATTTCTCTCGCTTAACCCTTTCTTTATCCTTGCCATAAGTCAATCCATGTTTATCTTTTAGCTTCTTGCAGACTTTGATATTCCGCTTATAATCGTAATTGACAGATATTAATTTCAGGTTGTTGTCAATGCGGTTATAGACAATATGAATGTGTTCATTGTCGGCATTGTGGTGCCGGACAATGATATATTGGGTGTTTTTAATACCCATTTCGTGCATATATTCTTTGGCTAATTGCACCATAAAATCATTCGTCATTCGTGCCTTATCTTCTGGAGCGAATGACAGCGGGATGTGCCCGACAGGTTGTTTCACTTCCTTTTTGCCGGAGCGTTGCATGGCAAAACTGCGGATAATATCCTGCTTGGTTCCTGCCAGCACTCCTTCGGCTTCAAGCAACTTGGCGGTGTCGTTCATCACATACGATACGCATCCCTTAAATGATTTTCCTTTGATATTCTTAGCGATCATCCAACATCCTTTTAATCCTGATCATCATTCCCATTATCTCTACCCCTTCTGATATATATCCTGCCTGATTTGCCTTTTTGGCAATCTGGTTCAGATTATTTGCAATGCCGGAAAGCTTACGCATAAGGTCAAGTTCTTCCAGTGTAAAGCGGGATTTAATACCTCCATTAAGTATCATTTCCCGTGCATATCGCGTCGCTTTCATCCCTAATTTCTCAGCTTTATCCTTAACCGAGTTGAAATCCGCCTCTGTTAATTTGAGGTTGATTGAAAAATTTAGCTTCTCTTTTTCCTTAGCCGGACGACCCCGTTTGGGCTTTTCCTCTTTCTTATTTTCCATAACATATACACTTGAATGTTATGGAATCTTTCCGGCTATTCAGATAGCCGGGCAAGACGAAACGGAAGCGACCACCGGGAGATGAAGCGGCTTGCGAGACAACCTGACCAACGTGCGACCATCGGGAGAACAAAGGGAAGGTTGTCAAGCGACCCCAAACCAGCCGACCATCGGGAGCGGGTACAGGAGGTCGCAGCCCCGCAGGGCAAGGTATGCACGAAGGGAACTTGAAAGAGCCGCAGGCGAATTTCGGGTTACCCGTGCGATTACCTTGCTCCTTTGACGACGACAAAAAAATAAAGAGGCGAGAGGCTCTTTGTTTTTTTCTTCGGCGGCAACTGTTACACACTATCCGGGGCGTAAAACGTAAAAGCCCGGATTCTCTAATGCGACTTAAATTAGAGGTCGCCTTAAAATAATTTTCTTCATTCATCGGTCTGTCATTTTAATAATTCAGACCACGAAGAAAATTAATAATATCCGGTCAATATCAAAGCCGGATTGGCATGTATAACTCTGCTATATATTGCTTGTTTGACCGGAAAACAATCGGTGCAAATTGCTCCGATTTGCCAAAATGTAAATTCCAACAAACTATTGAGAGATAAAAAACGATACTTATCCTGCAATTATTCAAATAGTCTTCTTTACAGCAAGCCTTTGGTGCAAAACACACCATTCCAATGCATAAGGAACCAGCATTGTGAATTGACAAACAGAATGTTATACATTCGCAGTTGAAAGATTTAAAAGCTTGAAATTTGCAGATTTTACGGACTGGAGAATATACAAATTTCATTCTGCCGATAAAATTGGATAGTTGGGAAATCTGACGTTTTTAAAGTTGCTTTTCTGTTTTGGAAAATTGGAAATTATCAAACTTGAAAATTTGGTGGTTTGGTAATTTGAAAACATGGAAACTTGAAAACAATAAAATTTCCAATAAGACAATAAAAATTGGAAAACTTACAAATATCAATATGTATAATTCTAAAAAATTAAAAACAAGATGAAAAAGGAACCTTTGTTTATCGCCTTCTCTACCCAAAAGGGTGGTGTCGGCAAAAGTACATTCACTGTGCTGGTAGCAAGCTATCTGCATTACCTCAAGGGGCTGAATGTTGCCGTAATGGACTGCGACTATCCGCAATGCAGTGTCTATGACATGCGTAAGCGTGAAATCCGGCAGTTGGAAACCAACTTACACTACCAGTCCAAAGCCATTGCTTTGTTCGACTCGCTAGGCAAACAGACCTATCCGATTGTATGCGCCAAACCGGAAGAAGCCATAACGAAAGCCCGTGAGTTTCTGGCTGCTGAACCGACCGGTTATGATGTGGTATTCTTCGACCTGCCCGGAACCATCAACAATGATGGAGTAATCTCAACCTTTATGTCGATGGACTATGTTTTTGTCCCGATGGCTCCTTCACGGATGTCAATGGAGAGTACCCTCTCTTTCATTATTCCCGTTAGTGAGTTATTGGCAGAACACAAGGACTTAAACCTGAAAGCAATCCATCTCTTCTGGAATCGTGTGGACGGACGTATCAAAAGAGAGTGGCTTGAACACTACGAGGGAATTATCCGACAATTCGGATTACCGTTGATGCAGACGGTTATCCCTCAATCCGTCCGCTATGACAAGGAGCAATCCATTGAGGGTAGCGATGCGGTCTTCCTCTCAACAATCTTTCCGGCAGATAAAAACCTGCTCAAAGGTAGTAACTTGGATTCACTGGTTAATGAAATCATGGAGAATATTCACCTTAACCCCCCATTATAATGGCAGCAGAAAATAAATTCGATAAACTCCGTTCTATGGTACATCAGGGTGTACCAATGGAAAAACCTGCAGAGAAAACAGCACCGGAAGAAGTAAAGTCTGTTGATACAATAGTGGATGCTGTCGCTACTGCGAAGACAGAAACAGAAGTAAAATCCAAAACAGTCGGTCAAGTTATTGAGCCTGCCGAAGAAATAGCGGAGCCAGCGACCAAAGCTGTTGAACCTGCCGAAGAAGCTACAGGACCAGTAGCCAAAGTTTCCGAGCCGGCTGTTAAACCTCCAGAGAGAAGAAAACGCAAGCCACAGGCAGACTATCAAAGCTTGTTCTTCAACCGGATAGATTTCACTCACCGGAAGCCGCTGTACATAACTGCCACGACCCACCGCCGGTTGATGCGGATTGTCCACCTGATGGATGAATCAAAAGCGACTATCAGTAGCTATGTGGAGAATATTATCCTGAACCATCTGGATACATTCAAGGAGGAGATAGATACCATTTACCAGACGAACAATATAAACCCGACAGAATAATGAACGAAGTATTTATAAAATTCTATGTATTGGTTAGCCTGTGGTTTTGGGCGGGGATGCTCCTGAGTGATCCGCTACGCAAGGCATTCGGCGATATGCACCACAGGCTCTTGAAAAGGATCTACGATGCTACTTGGGGACAAGTGGTAAAAGCATATAAGAAAATAGCCGGTTCAATATCAAGGAGATTTAAGGATACTACGCTTTATATGGAAAATCGTACTTATGAATTGCGTGTAAAGGTTGCCCGTTCGCTGGTAAGTAAAGAACTGCTCGAAGAATTGACAGAGAAAAACTTCGTAGCAGCTATTTCAAGGGCACGGCAAATAGGAAGATGGAGGAATGGGACTTCTTTTGAGGAACTTCAGATGTTGGGAGGTTTGGCATCAGGCAGGACAGTTGCCAGAAAAGAAAAGGAGGAAGCCTTAAATGTAGCATTCGAACTCTGTGATACAGACCTCTTCGAGCAGATAATAACTCGGATACCTTGTGCGCAGGAGCGTATACTCTTGGCTTTTGAACAGGCAGAAGGGAACGCTCCATACGATTCTATCAAAAATGAGGAATTCCGGAAATTTATATGGGAGTAATGAATAATGTAAAGTTGAGCAGCCTCTGGTTTAATTATCAGGGGCTGTTTTTTTATGTATATGTCCTATTTCTGAACTGACTTTAAAGCCAGAAGCTACACTAAACGATGCAAAACACATCCATAGAATCATAACCTCATTGACATATTATTATTTCTGATTTACTTCGCAATGAAAAGAGAAAATCACAGGACTTTGAAGCCACTCCCTACCAAATCGGTGCCACATGCTGCCACCTGATTATAAATCCATTGTGGTGCGAACTATTCTGTTTTACTTCGTGGCAAAAAGGTGAAAGCTGCACCGGAAAGGAAGTCCGGACATAAGAAAAATAATGCGGGTAACCGCAAAAGAATTCATTCCTTTTTAGTGTAGAGCCGGATACCTTATTTTTGAAGTAGGAAATAATAATTTGAAAGAGAAAAGTTATGAATATAGTAAATATTGATGCGGAAACATTCGAGGCAATGCTCTCAAAGTTCGAAGATTTTGCAAGCCGGATGGAGTATCTCTGCCGGTTGCATGGAGACCGGGATATGAAAGAGTGGTTGGACAATCAGGATGTATGCCAACTCCTGAACATTTCGAAGCGTACACTTCAAACGCTTCGGGATAATGGAACGCTGGCATATACCCAAATCAACCATAAGACCTATTACAGAGCGGAAGACGTGAAAAAGATTCTTCCGGTAGTAGAAGAAAAGCGAAAACAGGCTAAGTATAAAGGGAAGCAAATATGAAAAAGGAATATCAATCAGGATTAAACCGCCTGGCATCATGGCTGGGCGGTTGGGAAAGTGTGAACGGAAATCCCGATGCATATATCTTCCGGGGTTATGACGGCAATTATTACCTGCTTACTTATAGTTATGACAAGGATTATGGACGTGGCAGCTTCTCTTGTTACAGAGTCGAGTCGGACGAAAGGGGGTATTATATCTACATGAACATGAAACACTATTATTTGATAGAGGAACAATTCCCCTTTGGCTTATGCATCGGAGATTGGGGCAGCTATATGAAGAATTAGAATGAGATAGGAATCAAGTATAAATATAAAAACGAAAGGAGCAACATGTATGAGTAACCAGTTAATTACAAGAGAGAACAATGAAAGGGTCAAGGGATTTTTTCTTTCACTCGAACGGCTATCTATTGCGATGGAGAAACTGTTCACATCCCGCAAACCGACTCTTGACGGGGATAGTTTCTACACAGACGAAGAGTTATCAGAGAAATTGAAGTTGAGCCGACGAAGTTTACAAGACTATCGCAACGAGGGACGTATTCCATATATCAAGTTGGGAGGTAAAATCCTCTACCGCAGTTCGGATATTGAGAAACTGTTGGAAGATGGCTATCGGGACAAGTTCAAGTAGCCGCCCCATATAAAGAGAGTACGAATATTTTTCCCTTTTTCGACTGATAAACACCTTTTAATGGAAGGAGAATAAATGAGACAAGGCTATTTTGGTAAATACTCTTTTTCGTTTGGCGAAAAAGGAAGATTTGGCAAAATACCCGAAGGGTTTAGCCTTGTCGTTTTATTTCCTTCTTTTTTCTTTGTGTTCAGATGAGAAAGGACAATGAAAAACGGCAGGTTCTAACTATAGATAGCCTGCCGTCATTTGTATAGGAAATCCCATTCAATTCAATATCGTATTTTGAATGTGCCTTATCAGAATTTCGGAGATTTCCGGTTTAGCTAGCCTCCTCGTCAAGAACTGCCGAAACACCTCCGCATTCCTTGATTGAATACGAAACGAAAGAGCGATAATCATTTCCAAACCGTATTCTTTGACGCTATTGCCATTCTTATAATAATGGGTTCGGCAAACGTTGGTTTCATCTAATACTCCGGTTTTCATGATAGCACGAATGTTCGCATTTATCTTGCTTATAAAGCATTGGAACAAGTCGGCAAGCTGGTGTTGTGTCATCCAAATTTCAGCTGATGCCGGAACAGTTACTATTCTGTTTTCTATGGTTATTATCTCTCTATTCATGATTGTCCGGTTTAAATTTCGTTATTTTGCATTGTTTTTCTTCGTTTTGCTGCCACTTAGAACTGGCAGTTTGTATTTCCGACCGATGCGGTCGCTAATTTTCTTCACGTCCTCGTTGACTTTTTGCTGTGTGAGTTTGGCGTAAATCTGGGTGGTACGGATACATTTGTGTCCCATCATCTGGCTGACCGTTTCCAACGGTACTCCACGGGAGAGCGTAATAAGGGTTCCGAAATTATGGCGGCTTTGATGGTAGGTGATCCGCTTTTCTATACCGCATAACTTAGCAACCTTATTCAGGTTGACTTGTACGCAAGAGGGAGATGCCATCTTAAATATTTTATTTCCGTTGCGTTCAGGCTTGTACTTTTCCATTATCTGCAAAGGTATATCCAGTAATGGTATATTGCACCGGATACCAGTTTTCTGCCGGTTAATGTCAATCCAAAAGCTGTCGTTCCTGCCTTTATGGATATTTTCCTCTGACAGGTTACACATATCCGCATATGACAAGCCTGTGAATGTCGCAAATACAAACATATCCCGTGTATGGCATAAGCGTTTGGAGGCTACCGGAACGTTCATAAACTTCTCCAATTCTTCCATAGTCATGTGCCTGCGCTCACGGGGAGGCTGTTCGGGAATATAAGCAGCAAAAGGATTTTTATGTAACGTCCCCTGACTGATTGCCCGGCGGACTATCTTCCTAAGAATGATTGTATAGGTAGATATTGTATGGGCGGTAAATCCCTGTTCGATACGAAGGTAAGAGTCGAACTTTTCAATGAAAGATAATTCCAGTTGCCGTAAGGGTATATCTTCCATGCCGTAATGAATATGCAGGAAACGTTCCACCTGTTTTGCTACGGCTTCATAAGCTTTAATGCTTCCTTTGGCACGTGTAACACCTATCTGCTTGACATACTCTTCATTATGCTCGTGGAAGAGTTCCAACAGGTTCTCTTTTTTCCTCCCTATACCGCTTACGGCATTCTTGACAAGCTCCGCCGTAATATATCCCTGCTCGTCCAATATCTGTTTATAATGCCGATTGATTCTATCTGTTAATTTCTCTATCTGATAATTCGTTTCGGTGGCATGGCGGCTTTTGCCGGTCATGCGGTAGGCTTTCGCATCCCATAGCGACGGGTCAATATCTATTCCAGCAGAGAACTGTGCAATTTCAGCATTGATAGAGATTCTGCCCATCAACTGACACATACCATTTTTCTTTATTTTCTGCCGGTTGATATAAAACAGAACTGCGAAAGTGCTGTAAGTAGTATTGGAATGACTGCTCTTATTATTTGTATTCATAATATTCTCCTTCCTTTATTATAGTACATTGTTCTCCGTCAAATGAAACTTGCCGGACAGACGTTTATTCAAGTGGCGCATATCTTCACCGATTTTCTCATTGCTTACCTGTGCATAGATGCGGGTGGCTCTCCAATCCCTATGTCCCAACAATTCGGCTACTGTTTCCAATGGAACTCCCTGAGATAGAGTCACTACGCTGGCATAGCAGTGACGTGCCATGTGAAATGTAACTCGCTTATCTATACCGCATTCCGTAGCTATCCGTTTGAGGTAGATATTGGTCTTGCTGCAACTAATCATAGGAAATAATTTACCTTCTTTTGCTATTCCCTTATATTTTTCGATTAATTGCAAAGGGATTTCCAATAGTGGAATATGGCAGGGTGTTCCGGTCTTCTTTCTTTTGAGATGTACCCACCGGACACCGTCTTCGGCAATAGAAAGGTTCTGTTCCGTTAGGCTACGCATATCACTGAATGCGATGCCGGTAAACGATGAAAACAAAAACATATCACGGATAAAATTCAAGTTAGGACGGGATAGCTTTGCCTTCATCAGTTTCTTCAACTCTGCGGATGTCAATGATTTTGGGACAATGGGAGACGTTATAAACTCATAGTCAATAAACGGGTCATTACGGAGAAGCCCATTGTTGATGGCTATCTTTACGATTCTGCGGAGTTGTCCGATAGTATTTACAATCGTCTGGGGAGCAAAACGGAGTTCTACACGCAGATAATAGTCATAGTCGGCAACAAACGATGGGGTCAATGCCTGAAAAGACATGTCGCCAACATTATATTTTTTACGCATGAATCTTTTCAGGTGGTTAAGAGAGATGCCATAACGTTTGTAGGTTTCCATGCACCTGTTTACGCCGACACTTTTCAGAAAATGCTCGTTATGTACTTCGTAGTATTTGACAAGGGTGTCCTGTTCGGATGCTATACCTTGAAACGCATTTTTTACATCTCCGGCAGATACATTTTCTTTTTTCACCGACAAATCCCTGTAAGCGGAATGGACGGCTACGCAAATTTTGTTCAGGGATACGTTGACGGAGAGGGCGGCTTTACTTTTACGTAAGCCTTCGCTCCTCCGCATCTTGCCCAGTTTGCCCGCTCACCTTACCTTTGCCAAAAAAAAAGAAATGCACAAGCCAAGTAAACGCAGATTAAGTACAGAGGAAGGCTTCGCCATCATTGCG
>NZ_BAAHWV010000061.1:0-9406 GCF_054601255.1 Viscerimonas tarda
TCTCAAAAGCAATTTACAAAATGAAGATAAGAAACCAATGGCGCCTGTCCGAAATCACCCAGAAAACACAGAGGCTGTTCGCCAAAATTCAAATAGACTACCTAAATTAAGCGGAGTTAGGGTTTAAGAATAAAGTTGGAATGCCTGTACCGACTTTTGAACGGGAATACCGGGTAATATCCAAGCAAAAAAACAAACCAACCTCTCGCCTACCGATTAGCTCTGGTGGAGCTTAGGCATTAGATATGGCTAACCGATATTCCATACCATCCCCCCCATCAATTAACATTTTTACCTGTTTTCCGGCATATTTTTAAATATACCTTAAATGTGGTATTTCATGCTTTTGTCATTACCTGTACCTTTGTCGGCATAATTTATTGACAACAATATAATAAATACAATAAACAATTAAAATCAACCAAAAAAAGAGTATCCCTTTCTTCCGCTGGCAATTGGATATGAAAGGATACTCCTACCTAAAAAGAATTTAGACATGACGAATGTAGTTAATTTTTTGAAAAGCAGCAAATCTTTGCTGTCTTTTCTTTCATTAGTTGCTCTGTGGAGCCTAAGCTTTCCGGTTTCAGCTCAGGGAAATGTCCCTATAACCGGTAAAGTAATCGACCAGCGAACAGGCGAGCCGATCATCGGAGCCAACATCCAAGCCAAGGAACTCAAAACGGGTACGGCAACCGATGTTGACGGCGGATTCCGCCTGGATATTTCTTCTTTGCCGGTTACACTATCTGTCGGTTATTTCGGTTACAAGCCGGAGGAAATCGACATTTATGAAAAACCCTCCGAACCGATTATTATTTCGCTTACCGAAACCCTGCTGAATGAGGTGGTGGTAGTAGGTTACGGAACACAGAAAAAGACCGACCTGACCGGCGCCCTGTCAAGAATATCCGAGTCGCAAATCAAGGAGCAGCCTGTACAAAACGTTATTCAGGCATTGCAGGGAAAAGTTGCCGGTGTGGACATTACCTCCAGCTTGCGTCCGGGCGGAACAGGCGAAGTGCGTGTGCGCGGCGTTCGTTCCATCACAGCCTCCAACGATCCCCTGTATGTGGTGGACGGTATTCCGGTATCGAGCGACGAAGCGGCAGTAATCAATCCTAACGACATTGTTTCGGTGGAAGTTTTAAAAGATGCCTCATCCACAGCCATTTACGGTTCAAGAGGTGCAAATGGCGTTATCCTTGTTACATTGAAAGAAGGACGAAAAGGAAAAGTTTCCATCAATTACGAATCCAGCTTCTCCTTCAGCAAGATACATTCTACAACCGATTGGATGGGGTCGGGCGAATTATTGGACTGGCAACGTCAATCACGTATCAACGGAGGAACATATACCGGCCAGTACGGTACAGCGCCCGACCCCAATTTTGATGTTCAGCAATTTGGCGGCGGCGAGCAGTACGGCATCAACAATATTAAAACTGCTTACGCATGGAATGCTGACGGAACCGTACAACTACGGCCTGCAACGCCCGAAGAAATCTCGCGGGGTTACGCGGCACAGGTTCCTGTATATAATCCCAATCAAATGTTCGACCAGCATTGGACCGATTTGGTTTCCCGCACCGGACTGATACAAAACCAGCAACTCTCACTTTCATCAGGTTCCGAAACTTCCCGGCTGTATTTTTCATTGGCCTATCTCGACCAGAAAGGAGCCCTGATTGACCAGGATTACAAACGCTATTCGTTGAACCTGAAAGGAGACGTAACGCCCAGAAAATGGCTGACCGCAGGTTTGGCATTGAGCGCTATCAAGTCGTTGCAGAACTATGGTGTGGCCGAAAACAGAAGCAACGGCGGCGGAAAGGATTCGTACAGTCAGGCACAGGCGTTGATGCCATACGCATCGGCTTACGACGAAAATGGAAAGATATTGAACACAAACAAAGTGGGGCTGTCCGAGCACAACGTATTACTGAATATTGCCAATGCAACCAACGAACACCAGTCGTTTTCGACACTCTCCAACGCATTTGCCGAAGTACGTTTCACCCCCTGGTTGAAGTATAACGTCAAACTCGGCGCTCAATTTACGCAACGCGAATATGGCTATTTTTACGGCCCTGAATATACCAATCCCTTTACGGCTATCGGCACGGCTGCACTAACAGGTTATGACAGTAACAGCAAACGCTTTTCGTGGATACTGGAAAATCTGTTGAACTTCGACAAACAAATCGGAATACACAATATCGGCGCAACCTTGTTGCAGGAATCGCAGGAAACCCTTGTTACGGGCGCTAATCTGCGGGCATACAATGTTACTTTCCCCACGTCTTTGTGGTACGACTTGCAGGACAATGCAAACAGCAAGGTAGAAGGTGGCACATCCTACCGCCGTCAGACGCTACTCTCGTACATGGGACGGGTAAATTATTCGCTGCTAGACCGTTATCTGCTGACAGCTACCGGACGTTGGGACGGCGCTTCGGTGTTGGCTGACGGACATAAATGGGCTTTCTTCCCTTCGCTGGCTTTGGCCTGGAAGTTGGAAGAAGAGAGCTTCCTGAAAGATGTGCGCTGGATAGACCAGCTCAAACTCCGGTACGGATGGGGCGTTGTAGGAAATGCTGCCGTAAGCCCCTATACTACAAGCGGCGCCATAGGTTCGGCGGTGTATGTGTTTAACGAAACAATTACCTCCGGTTATAAATCGAGCGTGATGTCCAACACCGAACTGGGCTGGGAAAAAACAAAATCGCACAATCTTGGTCTCGACTTTTCGTTCCTCAACCGTTTTTCGGGTTCTGTCGAAGTATATCAGTCGCAAACGAGCGACTTGTTGCTGCAACGTTCCATTCTTCCCATCGTAGGGTATAGCAGTATATTGGCTAATATCGGTAAAACAGAAAATAAAGGTTTGGAAATTACCTTGTCTTCTCAAAATATCAAAAACAAAACTTTCAGTTGGAAAACCGATTTGCTTTGGAGCGCTAACAAGGAAAAAATCGTAGAATTGGCAGACGGAGAAAGAGACGACGCCACCAACGGCTGGTACATTGGCCAACCCGTATCGGTTTTCCGCGATTACAAATACGACCGCTTGTGGCAAGATAATGCCGACGATGCACGTTTAATAGAACTGTACAAGAAAATAGGAAATGTAACCGCCATCCCGGGACAGGTAAAGGTGAAAGACCAGGACTTGGTTATTGTACCCGCCGGTACGGCAGGCTCCAAATCGGTAACGCTCGCGAGTGGCGAAATCGTCAACTATCAGGACAATGGCTTCGGTAAAATAGACGATGACGACAAGCAAATACTCGGCAGTATTCGTCCCGACTGGACAGCCGGATTGACCAATACTTTCAATTACAAAGATTTTGAATTTTCGTTTTTCCTCCATGCACGGGTCGGAGGTTTATATTACGGCGCACTGCAAACACTTGGCCGCAGGGTAGAAAGCGACACATGGAGCCCCGAACGGCCAAATGCATCGTATCCGCAGCCCACTACCGCCGCATTCACCAATTATAATTCGGTACGCAACTACGCCAGCGGATCGCTTATTTCGTTGCGTTATATCTCATTGGGATACACGCTTCCAAAGAAAATCCTGAAACGCTATGATCTGGGCAACGTGCAAATATACGGACAAGTGCAAAATCCGTTCATTTGGGGCGGGGAAATCGTTAAAGCCGGTTTGAACCCTGACGACACCGATGGCTGGGATACCGCAGCGGGTGCATCCAGCGGCGGCCAGAATGCCAATACCATCTTGGTTAGGAATTTTGTAATCGGAGTGAGAATTGGGCTATAATCAAATCAGTATTAATAAATTAAATATTCACGCAAATGAAAAAATATATATTCTTATCCTTGCTCATACTCTTTACTTCGTGCGAGGACTTTTTAGAAGAAGAGATGGTATCTACCATCACCCAAGATTATTTTAAAACAGAAAAAGGATTGGAAGAACTTGTTGTAAGTACCTACAATGCACTGCGCTGGAAATATGGTTACGTGCAGGAAGGCCCCTTTGCCTTTGAAACCGGTATTGATGTTACAGACCCGCAGAATAAGGCGCGAGCTATATACGACCCTTCGGCATGGTCGGCGGCGGGTGTTGCCGGACAATATACCAACAACTTGCTGGGATACGATTCGGGCGGCTCTGTCAGACAGTTATTGGGAGGCTATCCCTTAATCAGCGACTGCAACAAAGCCATTGAAATTATTCAAAGCGAAGCGCCGGGAAAATTTGAAGACGCCAATTATGCCGGTCTGCGTTTGTCGGAACTGTATTTCAACCGCGCCTGGTTTTATTACATGATGACTACTTTGCTGGGCGATGTGCCTTTGCAACTGAAAAGCGCCAACACGCTGCCCAAAGCGTTTTACTATCCCAAAGCAACTTCCGAGCAGATATATACACAGATTATCGGCGACATCCGCTTTGCGCACGACCATCTGCCCGAAATCGCCGACCGCGGACGATATACCAAATGGGCGGCATCTCACTTCCTCTCCAAGTTGTATCTGCAACGGGCGCAGGGACAAAAATATGCGCAATACCGCAATGCCGATGGCAGCATCAACCCCGACGACCCGAACGCTCACCTCGGTTTGCTGTACAAGGGAGCGGGCGTCAACGACCTGGATTCGGCGCGGATATTCGCTACGGAAGTCATCGACCATTTTTCGTCCAAAAACGGGGGCACATTCGGAGGTCTTGCAGTCGATTACTGGGATTTGTTCCGTATCGGACTGGGCGACTGGAGCAACGAAGAGAATACGGAAATCATCCTGCAAGCTTCTTACATAGCCTCTTCTACTATGGAAGATAACGGACGCTATGGTATGCGCACAGACGCGGCATATACCATCGACTACCGCAGCGCCGACTGGAATATCCCCGTTTGGACATGGGCCTACGGAGTATCGAAAGGCGAACTCTATTTGCCATCGGATTGGGGCTATGATGTCTTTACCGATAAAATCAATGACTCGAGGTTTGAAAAAAGCTTCCAGATTGAGTACGAAAGCGCTTCTTTTGACAACGCTTTGCAGACCGATGGCGCAGCATTGCCCTACAACAACGCTCAAAACAAATCGCTGACCTGGACTGCCGACGAAGCCACTTATTTCAACGCAAATATCCACGCAGGATATAACCGGACATCCTGGGACGGACGCCCTGCCGTAACCGGCGAACATAAAGTAGGTAGAGGCGATTTGGGGCTTGTATTCCTCGAAAACACCAAAGAAACAGCTATCGAAAAAAGCGTTGCCCTCGCCCAGCCATACGTCCTCTATCCACGCTGGATAAAAGACGGAAACAATTACTACTACCGCAGAACGGGTAAAGACCGTCTGGTAAGTAATCTCGGTCTGTTGCAAACATTTGGAGCAACCAACCTCCGTCCCTCGAGCCGGAAATTCATCGACCCTAACCGTACAACTGTCGATAACCATTTTGGGTCGCGCGATGTGGCTATTTTCCGCTTGGCCGAAACTTATCTCATCCGGGCCGAAGTGTATGGCCGTCAGGGCGATTACGGCAAAGCAATTAATGATATTAACGTAGTGCGCGCGCGCGCGGCATACAAAAACGGCGAAAAACGCGCCGAAGTATTAGCGCGCCTGTACCCGGGTTCCGAACAGTTATCGGCCGGAGAACGCAGTTATCCGTATCCTTCTGCCGATGATACCTACGATAAAATTAAAGTAGATGCCGGTTATTGGGATGGCGCTTCGGAAAAATCCCGCCTCGAAAACTATCCACCGGAAGCCGGAACAAATGAAGAACGGTTTATCCACTTCATCTACAACGAAGTATCCCGGGAATTTAATACCGAACAGATACTGTATGAAGGAATTCACCATGCCGGTCTCCAGCTCGAACGGGTACTTCACCACAATCAGCTGGCGTCTTCACGGCAAGGAAACTGGCCTACGTCCGACAATCCAATCAATGGCAACGGACAGGATGGAAATGGAAAAGGCGTATTTCGCGCTACGCATACTTTCAAACCTTTTCCGCAGACTTTTATTAATTTGCTTACTGACGAAAACAATGTACCTTTGTCGGGAGAAGCAAGAAAGAAATATCAGAATCCGGGATATTAAAAATTAAAACGATGAACTTAAATAATCATTTACGGGCTTTTGGCGCGATAGCGGGCATCTTTTCGTCCGCTTTCGCAACAGCTCAACAGGAAAAACCGATGAATGTGCTTTTTCTTGTTTCCGACGACATGCGCGCCGAACTCAACGTTTACGGAAGCCCTTTGGCGCTGACGCCCAATATAGACCAGCTGGCGCGGCAGGGTGTGAGATTTGAACATGCTTACTGCCAATATCCCCTGAGCGGGCCATCGCGCGCATCGCTGCTTACCGGTCGGCGACCAACTACCGGCGACCTGTACAGCAACTCGCTCCGCGAATTCTTCGGACTTACCTATCCCGATTGGATTAGTTTGCCGAAATACTTCAAACAGCATGGCTATGCCTCGCTCCGTAGCGGGAAAATTTTCCATGGCGGACTGGACGATAAGGAAGCATGGACGGAAGGCGGCGAAGACCTCAGATGGGTGAGACCCGTTACCAAAAGCGTTCCGGGCTACTTAACCGAAGAAGAATATTTGAAGCATCTCGAAGATGAACACGAGTTTACATTGGGACGCGCTCCAAGCTCCGACCGCTGGGAAGCCCTCGACAATAAAAACATCAGCAATCTTGGCGATACAAAAGTGGCCGACAAAGCCATCGAATACATCCGGCGAAGCAAGGAAACAGGACAACCGTTCTTTATTGGTTGCGGATTCTCCAAGCCACATTCTCCGCTGGTTGCCCCAAAACGCTTCTTCGACTTGTACGATACGGACAAAATACAGCTTCCACCCGACTTTGCCTCCGTTCCGTCTGTTCCTGTCGGATTTCCCGGGGGTTCCATACGTTCGGTAAACGGCGACTTGTTTATGGAGCGTCCGGCATCGCCCGAAGAAGCACGCGACATGATTAAGGCCTACCTGGCTTGCGTGAGCTACGTGGACTGGAATGTGGGACGCGTGCTGGCCGAACTGGACAAGCAGGGACTGCGCGAGAATACCATCATCGTTTTTTGGGCCGACCACGGTTATCAGCTCGGCGAAAAAGGCAAATGGTCGAAACACGCCTCGCTGTGGGAACAGGGCGCCCGTATTCCTCTCATAATCCTCGACCCGCGACTCAAAGGCAATGGACGGACTTCGCCACGAACAGTAGAGTTGCTCGACCTTTATCCTACATTGGTTGACTTGTGCGGACTGCCTCCCGTGAAAGAACTGGAAGGCGTAAGCTTGCGGCCCCTTCTGGATAATCCTTACGAAGAATGGGACAGGCCGGCCTACACCATTTGGAATGAGAATAACAAAGGAATTACCGGCGTAGTGGTACGCACCGAACGTTGGCGATATGCCGAGTTTTTCGGACGGGGAGCGGGCGCATTCCTCACCGACCCCATCAACGACCCGCACGAGTTGCGCAATCTGGTCTTTGAACCGAAATACAAAGAGGTAGTAGAAAAGCTGCACCAACTTGCATCGGATTATGTGAAAGGAAAGACCGAACTTTCGGCTCCTGAGAAAAAATAAAGAATAACATTCACTATTTTCATTATGAAGAAAATTATAACAACAAGCGCCGTACTGGGTTCGCTTTCACTTGTTCCGGCAGTTGCGCAACAGGAAAAACCGATGAATGTGCTTTTTCTTGTTTCCGACGACATGCGCGCCGAACTGAATATCTATGGCAGCCAGCTGGCGCGGACGCCGAACCTCGACCGTTTGGCGCAGCAAGGGGTGCGTTTCGAACATGCCTATTGCCAGTATCCCCTGAGCGGGCCATCGCGATCCTCGCTGCTTACCGGTCGCCGGCCTACTACCAGCGGACTTTACGGCAACGCCAATCGCGAATTTTTCGGAGCAACTTATCCCAATTGGATTAGTTTGCCGAAATACTTCAAACAGCATGGCTATGCTGCCCTGCGAACCGGAAAAATCTTCCATGGCGGAATAGACGACACCGAAGCCTGGACAGAGGGCGGTGAAGAACGCCGGTGGAGCGAACCGGTTAGCACAAAAGCGCCTTCGTCTGTTTCAAAATCAGAAATATTGGCCGCATTTTCGCGCAATCTGCCGAAACTTGGCCCCGGTCCGGTGGATGAAAAAACCCATACCGACCGCTGGGAAGCCGTTACTGGTGATTCCGTTGCCACCCTCGGCGACACAAAGGTGGCCAACAAAGCCATCGAATACATCCGGCAAAGCAAGGAATCGGGACAACCGTTTTTTATTGCTTGCGGGTTTTCCAAACCCCACTCTCCGCTGATAGCTCCTGCGGAATTTTTTGAGCAATATCCGCTCGAGAGCATCACGCTGCCGACCGATTTTGCCTCTCTACCGTCTGTTCCCGCCGATTTTCCGGCCGGGTCTATTCGCCGTACAAATGCCGACCTTTTTATCAATCGCTCGGCATCGCCCGAAGAAGCCCGCGCCATGATTCGAGCTTATCTGGCCTGCGTCAGTTATGTGGACTGGAACGTTGGTCGGGTGCTGGCCGAACTGGACAAGCAGGGACTGCGCGAGAATACCATCATCGTCTTTTGGGCCGACCATGGTTATCAGCTCGGCGAAAAAGGCAAATGGTCAAAAGCCGGTTCGTTGTGGGAACAGGGCGCTCGTGTACCGTTCTTTATCCTCGACCCGCGTGCGAAAGGAAATGGAAGCTCGTCTCCGCGCATAGTCGAAATGCTCGACCTTTATCCTACATTGGTTGACTTGTGCGGACTGCCGAAGTATAAAGAACTGGAGGGTGTAAGCCTCAAACCGCTTCTGAACAATCCGTATGCCGAATGGAACCGTCCGGCTTACACCATTTGGAATGAGCACAACAAAGGCATTACGGGTGTAGCAGTGCGCACGGAACGTTGGCGGTACGCCGAATTTTTCGGTGTAGGTGCAGGCGCATTCCTGACCGACCCCATCAACGACCCGCACGAATTAAAGAATCTGGTCAACGACCCGAAATATAAAAATGTAGTGTCGGAATTGCACAAGCTCGCCGCCAATTATGTGGCCGGTAAAGCAGAGCTTCCAGCTCGCGAATGAGTATAAATCCGGTTTAAAATTGTAGGGGCGAATCATTATTCGCCCTATATCCATCCATCTGTCATTGCGGGCCTGACCCGCAATCCCCTGTGCATTGCACAACCTCTCAGTAGAGACGTGGCGCGCCACGTCTGCCAACGACGAATTGGACGATGCATTGTACGGGGCGTATGGCATACGCCCAGCACACGACAATCAAAATACATGCAATGATGAAACATTTGCGCGTTTCGACAATGCGTGTATCGGGCGTATGCCATACGCCCCTACAATTGCGTCGTGCAATGCAC
>NZ_BAAHWV010000062.1:0-9333 GCF_054601255.1 Viscerimonas tarda
TCGCAATGATGGCGAAGCCTTCCTCTGTACTTAATCTGCGTTTACTTGGCTTGTGCATTTCTTTTTTTTTGGCAAAGGTAAGGTGAGCGGGCAAACTGGGCAAGATGCGGAGGAGCGAAGGCTTACGATACAAATGGCAATGCCGCCACGCTAAAACTTACAATCCCCGATGCTGTTTTAGAAGCATTGCAAAAGGAAAAATATATTGAAGATGCAACAACCCACCCGATAAAATGGCTTACAAACTTGCAAGATTTGAATATGTTCATCAATACATTTTATCCTAATGAAGATAAAAAATGGGTTAAAACAGTGAATACATTCACCGATAAAGGCAAGCCGATAAGTAATAATTCAATAAAAAATCTAAATCCATCCTATAAGGAAAATCCAAAAAGCGAACAATATTTCAAAAAACTAAAATCAGAAACTAAAGAGAGGTAAAAGCACCTCTCTTTTTTTGTTCTTGATGGTTTACGGTAAACTTTACAGCAAACCAAAGTAAACCATTTTCTTTTCATTCATTTCTGATTTTTGCATTGCAATTGCGAGTTAAAAGGGCAAAGTACACGCCCGATTCATTAACTTTTTGAATTATGCAAAAATGGAAGAAAGAATTTTAAATCAGCTTGACAGAATAGAGCGTAACAGTCTATTGGCTTCAAAGAATGTACTTTGCTTGGAAGATGTGGCATTACTTACCGGATTAAGTAAATCGTGGCTTTACAAAGCTACTTGTAGCCACTCAATACCCTTTTATCGACCTAATGGAAAGCAGATATATTTTGACCGTACAGAGGTTGAAAATTGGATGAAACAAAACCGAGTAGCAACAAAACAAGAAATTGAACAAGAAGCGACCACCTATGTAGTTACCGGGAAATTCCCAAAGAAAGGGGGTGCAAAATGATAACCCCTAATATATCCGCTTATTTCCGATTTGAGCAATTACCGGAATACTGGAACGTAACCCGCAAGGGAGTTACCGAACTAAGAAAGCAACCAAGATTTGATTTAACAGCCATTGCCGGGTATTGGGAAGCATTGGACAAGTTGAAAAACTACAAAGGCATTTTGTTTTTCAATCTTATACCTACCGACAAGAACGAGTACCGCAAACAGGACGGCACGACACCGGAATATTATTTGCAATGTACCCCCGCCAAAAGCAAAGCAATCAACTTTTCAGGCATACGCTTTCAGTATGCAGACAATAAGCAAACATTATTTGCGAGTGGCGAACCAAGCGACCGGGAAACGCTTAAAGGGGGCGTTAAAAATCCGATGTACGGACAAAGAAACGATGCTTTTCTATTCCTTTTCTCAAAGGATATGCAAGTGTTGGAAGTGTTGGTTATCGAGGGTGGGCGGTTGCTTATTGATGCGTACCGGAAACAACTATCATTTGGCGGTTTTGATGAAGTTTTGGCGCAATTGCGTAAACAGGCAAAAACTGCAATTCCCTTATAGTAAGATGTAATTTGTACCCAAAATTTGGTAACAATGTATGATACTGTAAACTTTTGGTTGAATAGGGTTGAAGCCGGTTCAGATTTGGAAAAATCAACCCAATATTTGAAGAACCCCAAAGAAACCGTAAACAAGGATACGGGGGAGTTTTGGAGTGTTGGAAACCTTGACAACCTGAAAGTAACGGTATCGATGGCGGGTGTTTCAATCAAAGGCAGTTTGGCAAAGTTTCTTTTTCCTGATAACACATACACGCTAAACAGAAATCAAGTAAAAGAAGCCATTGCCAAATTATCGGATTCCATTCATTTGGATTTGTTGAGGGCTTGTGTTACCCGTATTGACGTATCGACAAACTTTATAATGAAACATCCGGCAAATGGTTATTACGATGTTTTGGGGCTGTGTAGGAACTTTAACCGGGTTCAGGCGACCAACAACACCCTTTATTATCACAACAAGGGAAAAGAGCAAAAAAGAGCCTTGATATTCTATGACAAAGCCCGTGAGGTATCGAGCCGTAACGGCGTAATGCCTGATGTGTTTTCAGGTTCAAATTTGTTGCGGTATGAAGCCCGATGGAATACACGTTTACCACAACAACTAAAAGAGCCTGAAATAAAGGGAAACACGCTATTTGATGCAAAGTTTTATGGCAAAGTAATAAGCCTTTGGGCTGATGGATATTTCAATATAGATAAAAAGCGAACTCCAAATTTTGAAGCGATGGAAAAAATTAAAACTGTATCGGATGCAACCGACTTTGTTTGTGCTATTGCATTGCACAAATTGACACCTGATGAAGTACAAAGCATTTTGGAAGATATGAAACAAAACAAGGTGTTTGAAGATAGAAAATACTATACACGACTTAAAGCAAAATTAAAGGAAATATCCAACAAAGCGGATATTACCAAAGCGGATGATTTGGTTACTGAATTAGATTCAGAGATTAGAAATATTTTGTCCTATAAACGGTAATTCCCTTATAGTAAAGTGTGATTTGTTACCATTATTTGGTAACGATACTGAATGAAAACAACATTAAAATACATTGAATTATGGCACAGCCAAAAGGAAAAACGGGCAATCCAAACGGACGACCAAAAGGAAGCCCCAACAGGACAACAACAGAGGTGAGGCAATGGCTTTCACGGTTGATTGAGAAAAACAGACGGCAAATTGAGCGAGATTTGAAAGCTATTGAGCCAAAAGACCGTTTATTGATTCTTGAAAAGTTTATGAGTTACACCGTGCCAAAAATGCAAAGCATACAAGCGCAAGTGGACTTCAACAACCTGACAGATGAACAATTGGATAATCTTGTTTTAGAAATAACGCAAAACATTGAAGAAAATGAAAATCAAGATTGAGCGTGAGGAAAAGATTGTATTGTTGAAAGCCTTAAAAGATGGTTTTCTTGATACTGATATGATACCGGAATTAAAAAAGGTTCTTGACCTTGCACAACCCGCACGAGTATTGACAAGGCAAGAAGCAAAAGAATATTTAAATCAGATTGAAAATGAATGCTAACACAAGAATATCCATTGATAGGGATATGAAAATAATGCTGTTAAAGGCATTGAAAAGAGGTTATTTTGATAACTCCGATTTAGAAACGTTGGAAACCACAATATCCAAAAGGTACAACAATTTGACCGATGATGAATTGAACGACCTTATAAAAGAACTCCATAGAAAATTGGGGTTTGAAGTTGAAAATATGTAAAAGCAAAATGTATTAATCACTAAAATTTTGAGTTATGACAGAAGCAGACAAAGCAATTGTTGAAATTTACAAAAAGCAAATTGCAGATTTAGAAAAAGAGTATCACACCGCAAAACAGAACCAACCTGAAATCACAGGCAGTCAAGCGGATGTTTTCCAAAAGGTAGGTCAAAACTTACTTGCAGAAAAAGAGTTCCACGATAAAAAAATGCAATTAGAAAACGCTATTGCCGATATAGTCGGGGTTAGCGAGGGCGTTACGGCATTTTTGGATAAAACCAAAAAACCGCTTGAAGTTTCCAAATTGGATGTAGATGCAGGAAAGGCAAAAATTGACAATTCATTAAATCCACTTGGTGGCAAAACCCTTTAATTGACAAACAGAATGGAACAAAACAATTTGATGCAATCAGAAGCTGCGGTTAAGAACCAAAGCGATGTTTCGGTAACGGTTCAACTTGCAAAAACAACTTTGCAAGACAGTAAAGGAGAAAAGGAACTTTGTCCGGGAATATGCCTTTATATTGAGCAAAACAAACCACAAAAAGCAGTTGTGCTATTGTTTGATGTAGAGCAAACGGAAAGTTTGATAAAGCAATTGGAAACGCTTAAAAACGGAGCGTTGGCTTATGAAAAGAACCGATTGAGATAAGCCGAAACAAGACTTTTATTTGAAAGCCCTAAATGTAGATGTTTGGGGCTTTTTGTGTCTTTGAAGCTAACAAAAGCTAACATTAAATTAAACGGGGGTGTATTATAGTAATACACATATCATTGATATTCAAATACAAAGATAAACAAAGTTTTGAATCAATATTGATTTTTAAGAAAGATTATTTGAAATTTGTATCGTAAACAATACAAAATTTGAGTATGAAAACGGATATTGATTTGAATAAACCCCTTTGGCAATTGACCGTTGGCGAGTTCTTGGAATTATTGGAGCAACAACAACCAATTGTTTTAAAAGATGCTGAAACGCCAAAGAAACGGCTTGAATATGGCATTTCCGGCATTGCTAAGATATTTAGTTGCAGTATGACCACAGCAAACAGAATCAAGGCAAATGGAAAAATAGACCGGGCAATATCGCAATGTGGTAGAATGATAGTTATTGATGTTGACTTGGCATTGGAACTTATGAAACAATCAAAATAAAAAACTTATGAAACCAATTTATTTTTCACAAGCAAGAAAAACAAGCAAAGGAACAAACGGCAGTGCCGATTTGCATTATTGGACTGATGAAACGCAATGTATATCGTGTTGGAAACCGACCATAAAAGAGCGTTTTTCTATTCTGTTTAATGGTAGGGTTTGGCTTGGTGTCAAGTCAGGCAATACACAACCACCCGTTTTTATTTCAGGTAAGCCAGTTTTTGAGAAAGTGAAAATATCCGCTTTTCATCGTTTGCGGTGGTGGTTTGAAGATTTGTTTTTCAAATTGTCTAACATCAAAACTTACAAGAATGAAATTGAATGATATTGATAGCATAATGTATGGCTATAATTCCGCTGAAATTGAAAAGAGATTAAACGATATTTTTAATGGATATTTGGGTTGTGATACAGGAGACACACCGGAAGAACTCCAACAAAATCACCACTTGATACGGTGCATTGTGAATGTATTCAATAAATTAGATGAAGGAAAAAACGGTAATTCTATTCAATAAAACTACTGCTTTTGATATGACAGTATGGCAGAAAAGGGTTGTGGAACTTGTTGTTCTACAACCTTTTGAGATAGCCCCCTCAGCAGGAGGGGCAGAAAAGGGTTGTGGAACTTGTTGTTCTACAACCCTTATTGAATATCAGTAAGTTATGAGAAGTGTACACGGAAATGTACACGATTTTGGTATTTAGGCGTATTTAAGTGTATCACTATAATACATTTGCTATGCAATTGCATTACATTTGCATAAACTACCATAATGATGAACGACTTTACCTACATTAATAAACCCGATGGAATAGCTAAAGACCTTTGGTTTTTACTTCAATATGCTGTTATGGGTGATTTTGTGAAATTGTCAAACATTGTAAGCCGTATCAATAATGAGGGCAAAATACTTGTTGCGGTTTATCCGGGTGTACCTGAATTGATGAAAGGTGTAGATGTTTCAGAAATGGAGTATATCGGCGATATTATGGACGGTGCATTATATCTTAAATGAACCGACTAAAAAGCACATTGGTGAATGTATGCACTACTTGGGTGAAATGAAAGGAGAAATTACCACCGATTAAATTTAATGATTAACTTTGAAACAGAAAAGACCATTAAAAGTGCCTTTATTTGCGCTTTCTGTTACCGGCTTGTTACCCACTCGCTAAAACAACGGTCTTTTTTATTTGATTATCAAACTATTACAATCGCATAATCACATTCTGTGTGGGTAAATAGTAAAGAACCACGAAATATATTCAATAATACAACGAAAAATATGTTTGAAGACGAAGAAGACGATAAGATAGAAGTAGAAGAGCTTCCTATTTATAAGAAAGGTCGGGAAATACAGGGTGTTGTTCAGCTTATTGCCGGATTGATACCGGAGGATGATAAACATCTTCAGTGGATGAAATCGGAAATGCTTTTTCATGCAGGTCAGCTGACGGTGAAGGTGGCGGGCGCTCATAACGTAGATTTGTACGACTTGAAGATGGAGGCGGCAACCTTTATTCGCAAGGCGGCGTGCGACCTCAAGGTAATGAACCATTCTTTAAAAGATTTTGGCTTTAAAGAAGTGGAATATTTTCATATAGTCAGGCAGTTAATCGAAGAATATCGCTTATTGTTTATAGACTGGGTCGCCGGATTTGACAAGTGGAGCTACATTATCGACCGTTGGGGCCTATTTAATCCTCCCGGCGTAACACCTTTCGATAAAGACCCCGATGCGGATATTCCGTTTGATGTTGACAGTTTGTTTGATTAAGTAAAATACCCAGTTATGACCAACAATAACCCACAACCCGACAGCAGCTTTATCCTCTATCAGGACGATAATGGAGTAACCAATGTCAATGTCCGTTTGGAAGACGATACCGTTTGGCTTACCCAAGCGCAAATCTCACAATTATTTGGGAAAGGGCGAACCACTATTACCGAACATATCCAAAATATTTTTGAAGAAAAAGAGTTGGATGAAAGTTCAGTATGTCGGAATTTCCGACATACTGCCCCTGATGGAAAAACGTATGATACCAAATATTATAATTTGGATTTAATACTCTCTATTGGCTACCGCGTAAAATCCCAAGTGGCAACGCGTTTTCGTCAATGGGCAACCGAACGAATTGCCGAAAAGAAATTGAATCAATCAATTGTAATACAAGAGAATAGCGACTTGGTTTTTTACTCCGACCCCGAAGGGAAACTACACGTAGAACTCACTTACGATGGCGATACTTTTTGGACTACACAGAAGCGAATGGGCGATATTTTCAATGTGGATGTGCGTACAATCAGTTACCATTTACAGCAAATTTTCGAGTCGGGAGAGTTAAATAAATATTCAGTTATCCGAAAAATTTGGATAACTGCCGACGATGGCAAACAATACGATACCATGTTTTACAACTTGGATGCCATCATTGCTGTTGGCTATCGTGTTAATTCCACAAAAGCGACACAGTTCCGTATTTGGGCGACACAGGTATTGAGCGAATTTATCCGCAAAGGCTTTGTGATGGATGATGAACGTTTCAAGAAAGGCGACCAATGGAGTAGGGAACATTTCGATTTGGTACTGGAACGCATCCGCGATATTCGCACCTCCGAACGAATGTTGTATCAGAAAGTTACGGATATTTACGCCACGGCTGACGATTATCAAAAGGATTCGCTTGTTACCCGAAACTTTTATGCCAAAGTGCAAAACAAGCTGCATTGGGCAATAACCGGTCAGACAGCGGCGGAAATTATTTACACCCACGTCGATGCAAGTAAAATCAATATGGGATTAACGAACTGGAAATTAGCCCCCGATGGGAAAATTATGAAATCGGATGTGGCAGTCGCTAAAAACTACTTGTCGGAAGCGCATATCAAAGAGTTGAACCAGATTGTGTCGGCTTATTTGGATTTGGCGGAAAACCGTGCCAAACGAAAAGTTACGACCACCATGGAGGATTGGGCCATGTTTTTGGATAGTTTTCTGGATTTGTCATCCTACCCAATTTTACTGGATGGTGGCAAGATTACCGCCGAAGAAGCAAAGATTAAAGCCTTTGAAGAATACAACAAATTCCGCGTTATTCAAGACCGGAATTATACTTCGGATTTCGATAAAGAGATTCGGCGGATGGGAGGGGAACAGGAAGAAGAATGAAAAATATATTATATAATGTTTGATATATAAAACAAAATAACTATATTTGTACAAAATATAAAACATTATGAAGCGAGCAAAATACACATTACTCCCTCGACTTACCAAAATTCTGGAAGAATTGGGCGAAGATATTAAACTGGCTCGGCTACGGCGGAAGTTGAGCGCTGAGCAGGTTGCAGAGCGAGCAGGTATTTCCCGTTCCACCCTTTGGCAGATAGAAAAAGGCGAACCCAGCGTTTCGATGGGCTATTATGCGCAGGCGCTTTTTGTGTTGGGCTTGGAGAAAAGTTTGTCGAATATGGTTGCCGATGATGTGCTTGGCCGGAAATTGCAGGATGCCGGGATATTAGTGAAAAAACGGGCGCCAAAGAAAAAATTCAAAAAACTGCTTACAAGCGAAGAGAACATTTTAATGAAATAGGAAACATTATGCCCAGCGATAATCTACAACCTGCCAATAGCCAATTTATCCTCTATCAGGATGATAATGGAGTAACCAATGTCAATGTCCGTTTGGAAGACGATACCGTTTGGCTTACGCAACAGCAAATTACAGAATTGTTTATGAGTTCAAGAACAAACGTTGTTGAACATATTGCAAATATTTATCAAGACGGTGAATTAGATGAAAATGCAACCTGTCGGAATTTCCGACAAGTTCGATTGGAAGGGAACAGACATGTTGCGAGAGATTTACCTCATTACAATCTGGACATGATTATCGCCGTCGGTTACAGGGTCAAGTCCCAGGTAGCAACAAGGTTCAGGCAATGGGCGACACAACGGCTGCACGAATATATCCAAAAAGGATTTACCATTGACGATGAACGACTGAAAGGGAACGGCAACCGTTATTTTCGCGAGTTGCTTCAGCGAATCAGGGATATTCGTTCAAGCGAGCGCAATCTTTATCAGCAGGTAACAGATATTTACGCTACGGCAACGGATTACGATCCGCAAGCCGACATAACCCGCCAATTTTTCGCTACTGTTCAGAATAAAATGCATTATGCCGCCCACCAGCATACGGCAGCAGAAGTAATTTATCAGCGGGTGGATGCCGGTAAACCGATGGTTGGCATGACCAACTTCAAAGGAAACTACATCACGCGGGACGATGTTAAGATTGCCAAGAATTATTTGTCGGAGAAAGAATTGCAGGTGCTTAACTTGTTGGTTTCTCAATACCTTGATTTTGCTGAATTGCAGGCTATTGAGCAGCAACCGATGACTATGCGGCAATGGATTGAGAAATTGGATAATATCCTGTCGGTCGGTAATCGCCCTTTGCTAAACAATGCCGGAGCAATCTCGCGCGAGCAAGCCAATGAAAAGGCAATGCGGGAATTTGAAGAATATCGCCGGAAAGAAATGTTGCAATACGAAAGTGATTTTGACAGGGCTGTTAAAGAATTAGCGGCACAAGCGAATAAAAAGGAAAATAGACCCTAACCAAACCTATTTACAAGTTTGTACCTCAAAACCAGCAGGATATTGAGAAAAAGAAGATTATATTTCCTGTGTGGGGAAGTGAGATTTTAGTTGGGCATCAATTTTTCCTCTTATACCACCTATAAATAAAGTAAGTAAGTACTCAAAATTAAGCGACATTATGCGAATAGTTAATGAACAGTTCTTTACCCACCGCTGCCACCGCCCTGTTGGTAGAGTAGAAAAGTGTGTCAGTACTCGCATAGTCCTGTGGTCTTATCCATTTTCCCTTCAATATTCTCCAAAGTGTTTCCGCAATGTTCAGATGCGGGGAATACGGAGGCAGATAGAAAAGGAAAAGAC
>NZ_BAAHWV010000063.1:0-8510 GCF_054601255.1 Viscerimonas tarda
TCCCTTTGACGGTATTGTTGCCGACAATAATGCAGCCTGCGCTGCTGTTTTCCGTCGTACCGGAATGGATTAAGATGCCGATAAAATGCGGAACATTATGCAAGCGCGGCAAAACCCGTCCGAATTTTGGGCTAAGTTCCATGGTTACTTTGTACACCCCCGCAGGAATAGCGGTTTGGGCATAGACTTTCTCTTTACACTTGCAGGCAATGCCTTTGGGCGTATTGGGACAGCTTGTGGGTAATGGACGTACCTTGTCTTCAATGGTGTTGCAGAAGAATTTGCCGTCGATAAAGAGATCGCCGATGGTGTAGATTTCGCCCTTGAATTTGCGTTTTAATAACAGTTTCATTACTTTGACATATTTATGAGTTATGTCAAAGAATAGGGGGATATAGGCTTTGGAGGTTATTAAAAGGGTTTAAGCAACTTTAAAATTCCAAATTCATTAAATAGCATTCATCAGAAGGTGACGAATAACCTGCAACATTGTACTCCTTCGCTTTTGCATAACAAATTTGAATCTCTGGGTGTTCAAAAGAAACAAGAGCAGCTCCAACAGTTGATAATTTATTATTCATTGGAGCAAGAACTACATTACAATTAGGATATTTTAATATGTGTTCATATATTTGAGCCTTTGCTTGTTCTGGTTCTCTTAATGAAAAACAAAACTTATCGGCTTTAGGTATAATCTGCAAAAGCTCTTCATGCCTTTCTTTATTGATTCTGGAATGTTCATAATTAATTGAATTCTCGGAATCACCAAAACCCAACGATATTATATTAAAATCTAATTCTTGAATTAATTTCAATGTTCTTTCTTGTTCAAAACCAAATAATATAATTAAATGATTTTCTTTTGATGGATTAATATTTCCCGGATATCCCAACACAGAATTTATTCTTTTTATTCCTTTACTTAACCATTTCTTTTTTACGTCGGGCTCATTAACGGAATATTCTTTTGCAGTAACATAGACTATATATAAATTTTCATAAAACTGCTTATAAATTTTCAAAAACTTCAAAGTAATTAGCAACCCTTCATGGGTAAATGTTGTGATGTCTAATAAGACATTATGTAATTTCTTTGTAAATAATGAAGAAAATTGTTGATTATATTTTTTAATAATATCAACAGGCTCTTTAAAATCAACACCCAGTATATCAAATTTTTTATCTTTAAAAGATTTGATACACAATTCAAAGTCATTCCGTTCACTCTCATTGTAAATCAATAGACGCTTCTTGATATTTCCACGTTTTATCGAATTTACAACAGACAAAGATCTTTCTTCAAATGAAGCTGAACATATAATTACATCTATATTATTAATATGTTCATTGATATCACATATTCGGATTGGATTCATTGTTGTCATGTTCAAACTCTATTTGTAATTGAAACTTCTGATTTTCTTCACTATCGTAATCATAATCTTTTCTCTTTATTTTTGATATAAAAGATTTCGGATTCATCATTCCTAATTCAATCATATCTGCTGTTAGATGAAGGTAGCCTGAAAAACTTAATGGATCTAATTTGTAATAAGGTGCTAACATCCTATTCAAAATATATAAAGGAGAACGACCCAATCCACTTTTTGAACCAAGGGTAGACTCATGAAAATATCCATAAATGACACCTAACTTTAGAACAGATCTAATTTCTTCTGATAAATTTTCACCAAAATAAAAAGAAAATTTTCGTCTCTCAGAACTATTCGACAATAATATAATTCTGAAAGATTGTCCTAATGCTTCCAGTAGATTTTTTAATTTATTGTGTTTATTAAGTTCTTCTTTATTTTGTTTTAGGTGCTTATCTTCTAATAATTTATCAAATTCACTGGTAATCATTTTTGTGGAAAAATTTTCAATCTCTTCATCTTGAATACTCACGGGTATTTCATTAATTATTTTATCAGAGCTTCTATTATATGTTGTTGTATACATCATTGCTGATAAATCGAGAAAATTTCTTATGATACCTGATGATAAATGCACTAATTGTTCAAATCCTGCATAACTATATGAATATTTGTTAGACAAGTTTTTCATATAATCCGGCCTTGTATTTCTATATGCATAATCATACGCTTTTTTAACATCTCCCGTTTCTTTTAATTTTTGCGATTCTAACGTCTTAAATAGTTCTGTTATTTTAGTTTGTTGCTCTTCATTGCAAGGAAAGAATACTGTTGGATTTGTATCAATTTGATGTCCTTTCTTTTTATGCAATTCGAGTCGCTTCATAACGAGCTCGGTAATATTTGTCTTATAGCGCTCTTGATTGGATGTGTATGCTTGATTTAATGTTATCTCAAAATAATCATGCGGTGAATCAATTTTTGATCCTTTTGTTGTAAAATATGTTTGGTATCTCAATTGTGTTGATATTTTAAAACTAACAATATCTGTATTTCTATATGATACCCAACTATTTAATACTTTTGTTTGCATTAAACCTAATTCATCTGCATCATCAATTAGTAGAAATAAGGGAGCACTTGGTAAAAATGAAAGATTTTGTATTTTCTTTAATATAGGGAACAGAAAATTTGAATATAAGCACAAAACTCCTGTATATGGAAGATTGTTGTTTCCTAAAATAATTTTGGTCAAATATGAATCAAAAAAATCAGATTGAATGTCACTACAGATATTTTTGATTGACATGAAATATTCCAATATACTACTTGCTTCATTTAATTCTTGAAAATTTCCATTATATCCTGCTTTTTTTAATAATTTGATGGTCTCTTTATACAAAGCAAAAACTTCATCAGTAAATTCGGAATATTTTGAATAATCCTCTTTTGATAGGGCATCAAAGATCATTATTGAAAAATAGATTACTAAATAATGTTCATTTAATAGTGATCCTCCGTGCATATCTTCTAAAGCTCTTAGTTCTGCAATATTTAGATACGTATTTTTTATTGGTATATAAATTCCATAAAAATTAATATCTTTTAAACAGCGATTAAACCGTAACATTTGACAATCAGATTTCATGACACGAAACATCATACTCTTACCTGAACCTCTTGGCCCATGTATGAATGTATTCCCAATATTTAAAACTTGATAATAATCTTTAAATACATCAACGAAGAGATTGTTGGTATCTTCGGCATTGATGCTTTCTGGAGTCAAATATTGAAATGGATTATCTATCTCTTGTTGAAACATTTTATAACAAATAATTATTAATTATTAATAAATTCTACAATTTTTTCTCCAGTATAATCTTTTAATTCTGGACAAAGTTTGAATATGTCATCGTGATCTGATTGTGGATATCCAACCTCTCCAAGTATATAACGAATAGATTTCTTAATTCGTTTATTCCTTGCATCTCTTTTATTTAATGTTATTTCTATATTTATAACTAACACATTGAGATTTATGTAAGTTCGCATAAATCTTGAACAATAAATTCTTTCTAAATGGCTTTTGTATGTCCTTTCAAAAATTTCTTGTATTAAATATTGTTCAAGAAACTTTCCTTCCTCTCCTTTCTTAGGTTTTTTGTATTTTCTTTTTAAATCATCTTCTTCTATATCAAATTTTAAATTTATACATTTAGATGAGAGGTCAATATCTACTGTATGTAAACAATATGAGTATTTATGAAAAAGCAGCCCTTCCTCTGGTAAAATTGGTTTCTTCGTATTTGAATCAATGGTTGTTAACATAAAACGATTTGCTCGAGAACGGTCATCAGACAATTCGTCTGCAAACTTTAATATTGAGGCTAATAATTGTTTTCTAACATTACAGTTTAATATTTTCTCATCAACTAAATTTGAAATTTTATCTTTAGGCTCTCCTCCATGAGCCTCCGCAATATCAAAAATACAGTCCCATTCTATACGATCTTGCCCTGCTTGTTCTGCATAGTCTCTGAGTACAGTAGTTGAAGAAAACTCATGCCCATTTCTTCCTAAAATATTTCCGACATCATGTACGTGAATAGCCATTAATAAAATATATACCTCGTAATGGGTTAAGCAGCATTCTTTTGTACAAACAAGTTCGGATGAGCGTTGTATCACTGTTTTAATGTGTTCTTTCCCATGGTCATTTAAGAATACGCCATCTTTATATGCTGCTCCTTGCATTACAAAAGGATGTATTTTTGTATAAAATTGCTCGGATAAATATTCATATCTAAGAACATAGTTTTCTTTGTGAGGAAAGTTTTTTAATGTCGCTTTCCCTTTTTGAGACAAAAACCACTCTTCTAAATCTTTTCCTTTTAAATCCATTTACAATTTAATTAATTTTTCAAACACTGCTTTTGCTAATAATGGTGGTACTGCATTACCAACTTGTTGTTGTTGCTCTGTCAAATGACCGCTGAAAATATAAGAATCAGGAAAAGATTGTAGTCTTGCGGCCTCTCGAACAGAAAGTCCTCTATTTTCGTTTGGATGAATCAGCATATTTTTTCTATAATTGCCAATAACAACCGAAGGCTTATTTCCCATTAATCTATGATATATTCCACCATGACAGCGAGAACAATCTTTATAATTAGTCATCAATTCTTCAGGTATATTTGACCAATTTCCACCCTGAGGAATATATTGATATCTATCTAAAACTGATTGTGTATTTTTTGAAACACTATTATTATAAGAATACAAACTTGTACCTCTTCTGTTTGTTGCATATTCACTCAGATTATCAAATTCTTTATAATCTAAACAAAAGTCAGAAGCCCCATTCTCTAATGAAGGTAAATCGGATATAGCATCATAAACTGATACTATATTTTCATTAGACCCTATAGGAAATTCGTAAGAAACACCATTTTTAGAACCGACAAGAAAGAAGCGTTCTCTTTTTTGTGGAACTCCAAAATTTACAGCATTAAGTAATTGATGATTAATTGTATATCCTATATTTTTAAATTGATCGCATATTTGTTCTAAAAAAAAACCCTTCTCTGTTTTTTGGATTCCACTTACATTTTCCAATACTATCCAATCTGGATTAAATAATTTTGTAATACGTATAAATTCCAAAAACAACCAATTTTTTCCATTCTCTTTATTACGTGTTCTCTGATTAGAAAATGAAAAACCTTGGCAAGGAGGACCTCCAAATAATACGGTTTGCTTATTATCTTTCTTTATGGGTAATTCAATTATTTTTCTTATATCAGCATTGATCATGTAAGTATTTTTATGATTAAGTCGATAAGTGTCACTTGCCCACTTATCAATATCTATGGCAACTTTGACATCAACGCCAGCCAGTGATGCACCTAAAGACATTCCTCCTGCACCAGAAAAGATGTCAAATCCAATCATAGAATCATTAATCATAAATGAAAAATAGGGTACAAAGATAATTGATTATTTCATAAACTCTTAAATATCTGGTTCCTAATTTAGCAATGGATAACAAAAAATGTATTCGTTTATATTTTTCTCAATTTGTTTTTCCATTTTCTCAAATTTTGCATTTGCAAAATTACGTAATAAAAACGGAAAATCCGGCGGTTTAGATTATTCCCTCCGGATTTTTCAATATCGGTTTTGAATGATTTCATTTTACCTTCTTATCTCCACCACCTCCGAATAGTTGATTTCCACATGCGGATTGTCGGAGGAAATCGTTTGATGCACCGCCTTAACGCCCCACCTCCACCAAAGGAAGCGGTGTTTCGGCTCAATCCATACCGCCTGCCGGAGTGTAACAGGCAGGCGGATATTTCCCGACAAGTGATTGTTTTCAATCACACCGCTTACTTGCAGGTAAGGCGTGTTCACTTCAATGGCTTTCACGGCAATGCGCACCGTATCACGGATAACGACAGAATCCCGCAGGTCAGCCTCAACCGGCGCATTGACCAATAGTTCGTGCCTTGCCGCCATTTTCAGGTTGCGGAGTTCCACGCCCATTTGCTTGATTTTCTCCAAATCATGCGCCCGGTAAAGCTCATATTCGTCCACCAGCAGGCTCAGCGTTTTCACGTCCACAGCCGTTGTCGCCGAATCCACCCGCATCCGCTTGACCTCGGAGAGCAGGGCATTCGTGTTGCCCTGATACCTGTCGCGTTCCGCTTCCAACTGTTTGCCATGCCGGTAAAGGAAGAATGTAGCGCTGCTCATTAAAGCAACCGCCGCTATCAAAATACAGTTTAGTTTCATCGCCTTTTGTCTTTTAAGAGTTCCTTGATATCCGCCCGCATTTCGCGCAGGTCGGTTTGAATGGAGGCGAACTGCGCCATATTTGCCTCGAATACCGCCTTGTCCAATTTGATTTCATCAATCCGTTCGTACTGGTCCTTGATTTTGAGTTCCAGCGTATTGCACTGCGCCTCCAGTTCCGTAATCCTGGCGGTATTGGCCGTATGCTGCACATACAGGGTCACGATAAAGGAAACTACCATGATAATGGCCTTGAAATTGTCCACGACAAATGTTTTTACCTGTGTCATATTTAATTACGAATTAAAAATTACGAAATAATTCAGTATATCTGTTGTTTATTGGAATAAAATTGAAAATGCCTCCTTAACCGCCGTAATAAGCGCTACGGCTGCTTCGCTGTCCCAAAATCCGTAAACGGCCAATGCAATGACAAGTGCGATATAAACCGCCCTTTCAGCCGTTTTCCGGCTCAATCGAAATCCCGTCTTTTTCCTCATTATCATTACCATTTGTTTTTGTTCCGGGTACAATGACGTTGAATACCACGCCGCCTTCGCCCTCAATTCGCAGCCGGGTCTCGTGGATATGCTTGACGGGATAGAGTTCCATCAAGGCTTTGGCGGCATTGACGGCAACCGCCCGTAACGGCGCCGGCGAAAGGTGCGTACCGAAACGGTCGTCAAATGTTGCCGTCGCCGTTTCCTCCATAACCGCCTTCAGCGTTTCCGTCAGTTGGAGCTTGAGGGCGAGGATTTCCGTTTCCGCCTGTTGACTGCTGTCTTTTTCTGTATCCATTTAATTGTCTTTTTGTAAGAATAGCCTGTTTGTCCGCTTCAGGTTTTTGCTTGGCCAGTAATTTTTCCATTAATGCCTGATAGAATATGTCGGCCAAGGCATTGGCGCAGCTTTCGGCGTCTGCCAGCGAATGAATCAGCCGCATATTGAAGGATACATCCAAGCCGTATCCGGTAACGGCAGCCATCAACTCGTTGCCCTCGTAGTCCAGTACGCCGTACATCATTCGCTCCGAAGTTTTGAACGATACGGTTTCTTCTTCTTTACTTTTTTCTTTTACTTCCCTGACTTCTTCTTCCATATCCCTGTTTATTTAAAATGGAGTCCCTGCCGCAGGAAACATGTTCCCGTACCCCTTCGTATCGTAATCGTAAATCCTTGTCAGACTTTCATTGTATCTGAACTTGACAATGCCCGTCTTACCGTTGCGGTACTTGGACACAATCAGTTCGCCGTAGCCTTTTTCGGCGTTCCTGTCGTAATACTCCGGACGATGGATAAAAACCACCATGTCTGCATCCTGCTCTATCGCTCCCGACTCGCGCAAATCAGCCAGCACGGGTATCTTATTATTGCGCCTTTCCACTTCGCGACTTAGCTGCGAAAGCAGGATAACCGGTACGTCCAGTTCACGGGCTATCAGCTTGGCTTCCCGGCTCATCTGGCTGACTTCGTTTTCGCGGTTGCGGTTGCGGTCGCCCTTTTCTACCGCCAATTGCAAGTAGTCGATAATGACCAGGCTGCATTGTCCCTTCTTTTTCAGTATCCGGCAGCGGTTACGGATGTATCCCATGGTAACGGCGGCATTGGAATCCACATAAACAGGCAGGCTGTACAGCTTCGCGGCGGCGTTTTCCACCTCCATGGTTTCCTGTCCGCTTAACCGCCCGATCCTGAATTTATCGCCATCCACATCCGCCCGGGACAGTAGCAGCCGGTTCCCAAGGCTTATGTCCGACATTTCCAGCGAGAACAGGGCTACCGCCGCGTCCGCCTCAGCCGCTTTTCGTGCAAAATGCAGCGCCACGGCTGTTTTTCCCATCGACGGACGCGCCGCCAGGATAATCAGGTCGGACTTCTGCCAGCCGCCGGTTATCCTGTCCAAATCTGCCAATCCTGTCGTTATTCCCGGTTGTACGCCTTTTTCCGCCTGTGCCTTGCGGCGGTACATCGCCTCTATTGTCAGGCTCAGGATTTCGCTTAAAGGCTTTACGTCGCCTTGCCCGATAACCGCTTCCTGCAAAGCTTCCATCCTTTGGGAGTTTCCATGCAGGATATCGTCAATGTCTTCCGTCTCATCAAAAGCGAGCGAGGAATCCATCAGGCAAATCTCTATGAATTTGCGCCGGATGTACTGTTGCTTGATAATCCGGCAGTGGTATTCCAGATGCGCCGACGAAGCGACGCTGTTGGTTAGGCGGGCGATGCCGTAGCCTCCTCCTGCTTCTTCCAGCAAGCCGTCGCTACGCAGCTGTTCCATAACGGTCAGCATGTCGATAGCCTTATAGCCGGCAGCTAACCGGCAGGCAGCTTCATAGACAA
>NZ_BAAHWV010000064.1:0-8496 GCF_054601255.1 Viscerimonas tarda
CGTGGTCGCATATCCCTCCGCCGTTCATCTTCAGCATCCATATCGCATCTTTCTGGCTTTGGTACAAACCGGGAATGCCCAACGCTTTCAAGTCAAGGTTGGGGAAAGTCTGGTGCGAGCCGTCATACGGAGAAAAAATAATGAGTTTTTTTACCTAACTGCAATCTTGTTCCCAAAAAGTTGTACCTTTGCACCGCATTTTATACATAAGTTCGTATGATACAGTTAGAGTCATTAAAATTACAGAATTTTCGAGGTTTTGATAAGTTGAAAATAGACGGCTTTTCAAAAATCAATGTACTGCTCGGCGAAACTAAATCCGAAAAAAACAAAGTAAAAGACCCAAATCGTGATTTCAAAAACACACAGCATTGGGACTTAAATGCTGCGGCATTAAAGCCATTGAAGGATTTTTTGCATATACATTTAGATTAATGCCTTCGCGCAAAGTATCCAGCCCTTTCATAAAGAAATAGTTGTGAATTGTCCGGCTTGCCTGCCGCAGTGTGGGGTCTTTGCTGTTGGAAAAAGCGGTGTCGAAAACCGAAACATCGCCAAAGGGAATGTTTGACGAAACAATGTCGAATTGATTGTCGGGGCGGTTTTCGATTTCTTCAAAGCCGCGAATATGTACTTTGTCTTCGGGGTGCAGGTGTGAAAGGATTTTGCCTGTCAGTAAATCCTTTTCAAAACAGACGGTTTCCATAGTTGGAAAAGAAGTTTTGAATTTTCCGCAAATGCGCCGTTACCAGCCGAAGGGTCAAGAAAACGCGCGGGAGTTACGCCGTTTTCGTTCAGGGTGTCGGAAATGGTTTTGATAATTTCGGGCGGGGTATAAAACGCTGTCAGTACAGAATTTTTCAGGCTGCCATAGTAGCGTTTGTATTCGCTTTCGTCCTTGCTGTTTTCGCGGATAAGTTGTCTGAACCTTGATTTTCTTGATTATGGGATTCTCCTGATTTTTCAATTACTCATGATAATCATTTAATCCCATAAATCATGGTTCAGACATTTTACTCCATTTTAGTTGTCCGTACCGCATATTGGCAGCGGGATATGCTTCCTGCGGAACATATACCGACAGTCCGCAGAATGTGTGAATGGGTTTTAAGGTCGCCACGCCCGCAGAGTAGTAACTGTCGGTAGCGGCTTTATAGAGAACGCAGCGGTCGAGTGCGGTTTGAAAGTCATTGTATTTTTCCGGCGCGAACTTTTGAATACAGTCGCCCAAATCAAAATAAATCTTTTGACTGCCGTAGCCAAAGCACTGAATATCGTTAATGCCCGTGTCATTGCGGGCTTGACCCGCAATCCCCTGAAACAGCGTTTTCAGGTTTTCTAATTCCGCCGTTTTCACGACACTTACCGTTGCAGACCGGTACAGCCCCGATTGGTTGTTGAAATACTCGTAAAAATCCCTTGCAACGGCGGTTAAATCGGGTTGCGGTTGAAAAAGGCGTTGCGCCATCGTAGAATACACAAAACCCGGACTGACGACTTCGGCAGGCGAAGCCACAATGTAATCCGCCTTGTCTTTCAATTCGTAGGCAACTTCTACCGCTCCCATAAAGCAGGCATCGAAAATAATAAAGTTCAGTTTATAGGGAATGGCTTCGGCAAAGGCTGTGAGTTCCATATAGTTGTTTGTTTCGCTTGTACTTTTATCCAGAATAATGGATTTGAGGCGGGGCGGTTCGGACATTTCGGCGGGCAGCCAGCCGGTGGCGTGGGAAAGCACGACTAACCCGTAAGAATTGGCAGGACGATAGTTTTTTACATCGTTCAACACGCGGGTAAGCGTTTGGGGATTAGCCGAGTTTTCATCGGGATAGATTGCGATTGTATCGGCAACATTGCCTTTTTGCGGATTGTAGTAGATATGAATAAGCGCGGCATTGCCGCCTGCATCGGAATAGACAAGCAGATTGCCGTCAAGATTTTTGTTCCAATGGATACGCAAGGTTTCGATTTTTTGTGCGGCTTCTGCGCGAAAATTATTATCTACTCCCAAATATAATAACACAGTACGTTGAGCGCTTGCGGGGATTTCATCGGGGTATGGCTCGTCCGGCTCGCATCCCGACAGGAGGCAGGCAAGCATGAAAACCAAGTATAGTGATAAACGATTTTTCAAATACGCAAAAAAGGCATCGTAAATTATTAAAACTTATTCATTTTTCCAATGAATCATATCGTAGAACATTAGTCTTGTTCGTAAAATAATTGCTTCTTCGGGCGACCGTTTCAAATATTCGCGCTCTTGTTCTTCCGTCGAAAAAACGAATGTAAATTCGTTTTTCTGATAAAATCTCAGCACTGCAGGAACATTGTAAGCATCTACCACAAGAAAACGGCTGATGTTTGGAAATGCGGCAAGACTATAATCTTTGACAAATTCTATCAACTGTGAACCTATGCCCTGTCCCTCAAACCCCAAGGCAACGCCGAAACGTCCTATAAGGAATGACGGATATGAATTTAATGATTTTTGATAGGGTATGCAGTCTTTTACTTTTTTACGCCGACTGTTTGGTAATAGAAAAGTTTTGATACTGTCAGCCGAAAGTGAAAATGCACAAACCACTTTGCCCGTTTGTAAGTGACGAAAAAAATAGGTCTGTCCCAACAATTGATTTTGATAGTTAATGGCATCGTGATTAAAAAAATCGTTCAAGTCTTCATCATCACAATTGAAATCTATAATCAACTGTTCCGAAGACAAAGCGACTAACTCGCAATCTTCTAACAGATTGATCATAAAAACTTTTGTTTAGCTAAAAATTGTCTTACTTTTTGAAATCTTTCTTCACTAAACTTTCTCTTGGGCGGCGTTTGCAACTGCTTTTCCCATGCAGCGTAAAAGTCTTCCGCCATCTTACCGGTTAGTACCGGTGCACTTCTTACTGGTATTGCCATAGCCTTATATATTTTAAATTACGCCACAAAGATACAAAATATTTTGTCAATCCAAATTTAGTTCGTAATGTTTGCAGCAACATACGCACTACGCCGGAAGGCGTTAAATTTTGATAACCCCGTACAAGCGAAGCGCAGTGCGGGGGATAAGGCGTATCCTCCTATCCGCAACCCCGAAGTGGGTTGAATTTATTCATCTTGCCAAAACCATTTTTCATCCTCATCAATGCCGTTTTCTTTGAACAATCTATTTATTTCATTGCTAAAAACTTCTACTTTATGATGTTCTTGTTGATTTTTGATGTAATTTATGATGATATCTTTTTCTTTGTAGGAATAGGTTAGTGCACAGTATTTCACGCCCCACCCACTAAAATCAGGGAAATAGCCTGATTCTTTCATCCATTTGGAACTGCTAACTTTTATGTCTTTTATGTAATCTGCCAAAGCCACTGATGGATGCAAATCGGACAATATATGAATGTGGTCGGGCATTCCATTGATTCGAAAAAGCGTACAGTTTTTATTTTTGATAATGCCCATAATATAAGCATACAACACGCGAGAATGCTCAGGAGTGATGCTCTGTTGACTGTGCTTTGTTCTAAAAACAATATGATACAGAATTTGACGATAACCAGCCATAAATAAGTCATTTAATAATCTATTTTGCTCGCAAAGGTAATCATTTTCCATCAAATGGCAAGTCCGGAAGAACTTCAACCCACTACGGGGTTGCGGAGAGAGGGGGAGCCATATACCCCGCACTGCGCTATCGCTTGTACGGGGTTATCAAAATTTAACGCCTTCCGGCGTAACGGAAGAACGGAAGAGCGAGTGAACGGCGAAAGCAATCTACCCCGTATGGGGTATAATTTCGATAACCCCGTACAAGCGAAGCGCAGTGCGGGGGATAAGCGATAGCGCAGTGCGGGGGATAAGGCGCCTCCTCCCTGCAACCCAACCTCTCAAAGACCGATGAACTAAGGGACAAACACGACGCGGAACCCGATGTCGTGGTTAGCGAAGTCGGGATCTTCTCTGTAGCGAAACGCGGAGCGGCAATACTGAGCGAGGACGCTCCAGTTGCCGCCGCGAAGCACGCGGTCGGAGCCAGTAGTAGAGCCGGCAGGATCGATAACAGGGTCGCTGTCGTAACTTTCGTACCAGTCGCTGCACCACTCATATACATTGCCGTGCATGTCGTAAAGGCCGTAATTGTTTGCATCAGGATAACTGCCAACGGCGGTGGTCCCTTTGAAGAGGCTGCTTTGCGATGCATCATAATAGTCGCCCGAATGCCCATTATCCAAATCGTAAGGATACGTTGCATAAAAACTAGCCATATCGCCTGTCAGTTTCCTGCCCGTGCCGATACCGAAAGGCAGGGTATTGACCTCGGTAGCCTTATTTGGGTAATCGCCGCGGCAGGCATACTCCCATTGCGCCTCGGTCGGCAACGAGCCGCCAACCCACCCGGCAAATGCTTTTGCTCCGTACCAACTAACATAAATCACCGGAAAATTTTCCTTGCCCGAAGCAGGTTCCCATTTATCGCCGGCCCATCTCACGCCCCATTGGCTGCGGCTGCTTTGTGTACAGTCAAGGATATAGGTTTGTGACCCGTCACTTGTCAGGCTGCCCTGCCCGTTGCTGCCTATGCCGTTCGCGTTCAGAAACGCTGCATACTGGGCGTTCGTAACCGGATATTTGCTCATATAAAAGTCCTTGGTCAGCGTTACCTGATGCTGCGTTTCATTATTATAGCGGTTCGGCTCGCTTGCGGGGCTGCCCATCATAAACGTCCCCTTGGGGATAAAGGCTACGGGGATGTCCCTGATATCGAAGATAACGGTTTTTGCCCCTATTTTTGTGTATTGCCCAGCCGTCAGCGTTACGCTTGTTTTTTGCCATGTCAGGGTTTCACCGAGGTAGGTATAGCCGCCGCTCAGGGTTACGCCTGTTTGGGGTTTCGCTATATAGCGGTAGCCGTCGCCGATTTTGCAGGGCGTAACGTCGGTTGTTCCTGCTTTTAAGGTTACGGCGGTCGCGCTTGCGGGCAGGCTTACTTCCACCAGCGCAAGGGCGTGGGTGAGGGTTGTGCTTAATATTGAGCCGCTAAGCGAGCCTGTGCCCGTCAGCAGGTCGGAAGCGGCGTAGTCCGCCTGTGCGCTCTGGTCGGTCTTGGGCGTGAAGGCGGCAACGATGTCCGCCGCCGATGTTTTGCCGTTCATTGCCGCGCTGTACGGATAGTAAACCAGATAGGTAACACTTCCCCCCGTATAGCGGTATACCGGGTCGGCTACCGGATTCCAGCTCGTACCGCCGTACACGTAGGGAATGTTGTTTTCCCTTATCACGCCGTCTTGAATAACGGTAATCCCGATTTGGTCGCCCGTCGCAAAACTCGTAGTGTAACCCGCATCGGAGGTGCGCGTTTCGGGACTTCCGGAGGTGAATCCCTGCGCCGATACCTGTATGGTCAATGCTTCGCCTGTGGCATTCGGGAGGTTGTCGTCTTCGGAACAGCCTGCAAAGAGGCAGACTGCCATCAATACCATTAAGGTCTTTAAGCTCCTTAAAGTCCTTAATCTCTTCAAATTCTTGTTCTCTTTCATATTCTTCAATTTTCAATCTATTACTACTCACAAAAAAGCGCATAAACCGCTGATATATTGGTTTACACGCCTTTGTTATTATTGTTATGGCGGACTTGACCCGCTATCCCCCGATAATCGTTAATTACTACATACTGGGTTTAATTACGGAACTGTTATAATCCTGCAACTGCTTTGTTGTATTCTTGTCTTGCATTTTTCAGATAATCTAAAATCTGCTTGGACGACATTTTTGAAATTTTGGCATCAATTCCGTCTCTAATCTCCCGCATCATTTTTACGCTGTCAAATTTCTTCGTTTTCATAACTTCTCAATTCTTTAGGTGAATGTATCTCTAATATAGCATAACCGTTTTTAATATTTACGGCATTATACCCTCTAATTCTATGCACATTGACAATATGTTTAAAATTCCAGCTTACCAATATGTCAATTTTATTTATGGTGGCTGTGGCAATGTGAATGCAATCATCCTTGCTGGTTTGCCCTACAACATTTTCTGATAAATATTCCATCGCTAATTCAATACATTCCGGAGAAACAATAATTTCTTCAAAATTAATTGACAAATCATGCAACAGGTTTCTGACCCTTTCAGGTGCATTCATCAATTCCTTCAATGTTAAGTCCGAAATAAAAATATCATACTTTTTGTCTTTTATTTCGCGGAAAAGTTCCTGTGTGTCAAGCGAAAATTCATCATCGTAATATCCGCCAATTACAGAAGTATCCAAGTATAATACTAATTTCCTGCCTTTCATCTTGTTTCATTTGAATGCAAAGATACGGATTTTCTTTCAACGGACAATTTTCCATTGAAATTTTCGTGTAAACCAATATGTCAAAGAACGCGCTTTTAAATTGTCTGAACCATGATTTTTACAAGATTTTTATGATTGCCATGATTGAAGAAAAAAATCCTGAAAATCTTTTTAATCCTGTAAAAATCATGGTTCAGACATTTGCCTGCCTGTCGCTGCGCTCGTCCCTCGCTTGCTCTTTGGCAGGCTTGCTCGCTCAAGGAACGATGAAACTAAGGGACAAACACGACGCGGAACCCGATGTCGCTGCTAGCGAGGACGGGATTGACGCTGATGCGATACGCGGAGCGGCAAGACTGAGCGAAGTCGCGCCAGTAGCCGCCGCGAAGCACGCGGTAGGAGCCCGGATTAGGGCTTACGGGGTCGGTTACGGCGCCGCTTCCGTATGCCGCCGAGCCGTTCCAGCTATCCTCGCACCAATCATATACATTGCCGTGCATGTCGTAAAGGCCGTAATTGTTTGCATCAGGATAACTGCCAACGGCGGTGGTCCCCCCTTTGTAGAGGCTGCTTTGCGTTGCATCATAATAGCTGCTGCCCGAAGGGGTATAATCCAAATCGTAAGGATACGTTGCCCAAAAATTAGCCATATCTCCTGTCAGCTTCCGGCCCGTGTCGATACCGAAAGGCAGGGTATTGACCTCGGTGGCCTTATCCGGGTAATCGCCGCGGCAAGCATATTCCCACTGTGCCTCGGTCGGCAAACTGCCTCCGGCCCAACGGGCATATTCGGAAGCGCCGTACCACGTTACATAAATCACGGGGTGGTTATCATAACCGCTTACCGGAACCCACTTGTTGTTATCGCTGTCCCAGTTAAGACCCCAGTTGTAACTGCCGCTGCTCGTCTCGATTAATATTTCGGTAGGATATGTTCCTGATGCCCATCGTCCATCGCTCCCGATAGTGTTGGCGTTCAAAAACGCTGCATACTGGGCGTTCGTAACCGGATATTTGCTCATATAAAAATCCTTGGTCAAAGTTACCTCATGCTGCGTTTCATCATTATAGCGGTTCGGCTCACTTGTGGGGCTGCCCATTATAAACGTCCCCTTGGTAATAAAGGCTACGGGGATGTCCCTGATATGCGTCCTGACAGCCGTTACCTCATCCGTCGAGCCTGCCCCCCAGGCTGTAATGCTCTGGCTTGACACGGTGATGCCGGTCTTGTTCACCGTAACCTCATAGTCGTAGCGCGTACCCGGCGCAAAGTTGATGGCGGAAATGTCCCAGAAGTAGTCGTTGCCGTCAACGGTAAATTTTACTTTGCCCGACGCGTAGTATCCGGGTATCAGTATGGCTTCGTATGTATAGGGCGAAGCCTGACGGGGGGTGATATTTCCCGTTGCCGTGATATTAAAATCTGTTCCGTTGGAGAGCTTAAAACCGGCGGTTGTGCCTGTGTTCTGTATTTCTACGGCAGTCAGCCCCGACAAGTTGGAAAAGCCGTCGCCTGCTGTTACCGTCATTTTCAGTTTCGCCAGCGCGTGTGTGAAGGTCAGGTTTACCGGATTGGAGGACTTGTCTTTTCCCGTGGCATCGTTGCTGTACAGCAGGTCGATATTGGCGGGGGCGCTTTGGTCGGAAACATCCACCGGATAGTTGCCGAGCGTTTGCCCGTTTTTCCAAGGGTAGTAGGCGATAAAATTCACGCTGCCCGACTGCGGGAAAGCGAGCGTATTGCCCGCGCCGTAGGGGACAAGCGCACCGGAGGCAACGTTGCTTACCGTGTATTGACGGTTGTCGGCAGTGGCTGCGCCGGTCATAAAAATGCCGACAGGGTCGTTCTGCGCCCATTCCGTTTGGCCGCTTGTGCCATTAATGGCAGTGCGGGTGGCGGGCGTGGCGGCAATGCCGGTTGCCGAAAATTGCACGGCTGCGCCGGCGGCAGGCAGGTTGTCATCGTCCTGCGAGCAGGAATTTGTCTGAACCATGATTAACGGGATTATCATGATTGACAGGATTCTTTTGAATAATTTTTTACTGTTCATCATATCTTTAATTTTTACTTTTCTTTTGCGCCGGTTCCCGCCGCGAAGCGGGAACACTGTTCATTACGCGCCGGGCTTACGCATTGCGCCCGGACCGGCTGCCGCTTTTTACTCGGCTGTGCCGCTGCCTGCAATGGGACTGTCCCAAT
>NZ_BAAHWV010000065.1:0-7330 GCF_054601255.1 Viscerimonas tarda
AAAAGTCATTCCCGATGACCGCCACAAGGTGCAGGTTGCCAAAAACAATAACGGCAACACCACCGAAGCTACCAAAAATATCAAAGAGCCTTTGAACAGCGGTCAAACGCAACCCACCGAAAAGCAGGCGGAAAAACAAGCCGCCAAGCAGGAACAGGAAGGAAAATGTCTGAACCTTGATTTTCCTGATTAAAAGATTAATATGATTAATTCAAGCATCATGTTAATCTTTTAATTCTAAAAATCAAGGTCAAAGTTTATTATTGTGTACTCTTTTGAATTGCAGACTTTTTGCGCCAAAATTAATCAACAACCCTATTTGCATTTTATAGGCTTCAAGATAATTCATTGCCTGTGCCAAGTGTACATCTTCAAGGTTGATAATTGCCTTCAATTCTACCATAATCTTTTCCTCAACAAAGAAATCAACCCTTCGTGTTCCGATTTGAGTATCCCTGTAAAAAACAGGCATTTCCATTTCTCTTGCAAATGCTAACCTTTCGAGTTCCATTTCGATAGCCAATGCCCGTTGATATATTACTTCCTGAAATCCGTTTCCTAACGTACTATGCACCTGCATAGCACATTTGATAATTCGTTTTGTTAAATCTTCGTACAGCATAATTTGTATTTTTTACCACAAAGATAGCCAGAATCTCGCAAAGATAGGCAAAATTTGGAAGAATAGAGTAAGTATTTGGTTGTTAGGTTAGTTCAGCGTTGTTTCGCTATATTCTTCTAATAGGCAAAGTGGAAGAATATAGAGCAGTTAAGCGAAAGATTTGCTACCTATATACTGCCTTTTTGGTTAGTCGAATTAGGAAGCAAAAACAACCTGAATAAAGATAATCACCTTAAAGAGCACTTGTTTTTCTAAAAACGTCTTTCAAAAATAACCCTTTTTTCGCACTAACGGCAGAAAGATGGGTTTTTTAGTAGAAAATTGGAGTTTGTTTCCCATTCGCTCCATATTTTATACAACTGAAAATAACTCTGTTACAAGTAATTTTACACTTAAATAACAGAGTTATGACAAAGGACGTAAAGGTGTCATTCTACCTGAAAAGGAATGAAACGAAAAAGGATGGTAAAAGCCCTGTAATGGCAAGGCTTTCAATCGGAAAATTCTCCGAAACCATCTTTAGTGCAAAAATGACTGTTCCGGCAGATTTATGGGCATCCGGCCGTGCCACAGGGAAAAGCCATACGGCAAATGAAATTAACCGGCAGTTGGACGAAATCAGAGCATCCGCCCTGTCGTATTACCGTGAACTGTCGACGGTAAGGGATGGCGTAACAGCCGAAGATGTAAAGAACTTATTGCTGGGCATGGCATCCGGGCAGGAAACGCTATTATCCTATTTCCGTACCCATAACGAGAATTTCGACAAGCGCATCGGCGTAAACCGTAAGGAAGGTTCGGAAAAAGGTTATTGGTTCACACTTAACCATCTCACAAAGTTCCTGAAAGAGAAATACAAACTTTCAGATATTCCATTTTCTGCATTAGACAGGTCGTTTATTGATAAATTTGACCTCTATCTGAAAATTGACCGTCGGCTTGCTCCGGGTACGATAGTAATATATACTACTCGGTTGGGCACTATTATCGGGGAAGCTATAACCGAGGGCATCATCACCAAAAATCCTTTCGCCGGTTATGAGCCGGAGCGTCCTGAACGGCAACAAAAATATCTTACTCGAAAGGAGTTGAATAAGCTGATGACAACTCCGCTTGTTACCTCAAAGCAATACCTTATCCGTGATTTATTCCTCTTTTCATGCTATACCGGAATCCCGTATTGCGATATGTGCAAATTAACTGACGGAGATATTTCGGTTGCCGAAGATAATGTAGTCTGGATAAAAACATTCCGTGAGAAAACCGGAATAGACTATGAAATTCCCATGCTCGAAATTCCTTTGCAAATTCTTGAACGCTATCGGGGGACAGCAACCAACGGACGACTACTGCCGATGTACCCAAATGGGGAGTTGAACAGGGCATTGAAAAATATCGCCCGTATATGTGGTATCGCCCGACGGCTCACCTGGCATTGCGGGCGGCACACATACGCCACCGAAATCACTCTTTCACAGGGTGTTCCAATAGAAACAGTAAGCCGTATGCTTGGACACAGCCAGATTTCGACGACACAGATTTATGCGAAAATCACCAACGACAAGATTGATGAGGATATGAAAATGTTGGAGAAACGTATCGCCGGGAAATTCAAATTTGCTATTTAATAACTTAATATATTTCAATCATGGAAGCAAAAATTAAAGAAGATAAGAAAGATAAACGGCGCAGCACATTTGCGATTTTATTCTATATCAACCGTACTAAAATCCGCAAGGACGGTATGTGTCAGCTATTGTGTAATATCAGCATTGATGCTGAATCCGAACAGGTAGGAACGAAAGTATCCGTTAATCCGTCCCTATGGGATTCAACACAAGGCCGTGCCGCAGGGCGTAGCCAAAATGCGCTCCAAGTAAACAAGTCTATCGACGAGCTTACGGAACGTATCAAAAACCATCATAAGGAAATAAAGGAGAGTTTGGGATTTGTTACGGCCGAACTCGTTAAGAACGCCCTGAAAGGTATCGCCCAAAAACCGCTTACGCTAATGAAACTCTTTGAAGAACATAACGACGAGTTTAAGAAACGGATTGGAGTAGATCGTAAAAAAGAGGCACACGGTGTATATGTGGTGTCATACAATCATCTTTTAGCATTTATCCTGAAAAAGTATGATGCCGATGATGTAACGCTCCGTAGTCTTAACCTTCGTTTTTACGAGGATTACGATCTCTTTTTAAGGACAGACAGAGGGTTACAGCAAAAAACAGTGCATCAACATCTGTACAACCTAAAGAAAATAACCAAGCGGGCTTTCAATCAGGGAACGCTCCGGCGCGACCCTTATATGAAACTGTTTCCCGAATTACCACCGCTAAAGAGCCGTCATCTGAAACTGGAAGATTTGGAGAAACTGATGCAGTGCCAACTCGACAGACCCAACTTACGTCGCGCCCGTGATTTGTTCGTTTTTTCGACGTTCACCGGATTGTGCCACGCCGACCTTACAAGATTGTCTGACGAGCATATTGAACAGGCTTCTGACGGAAGTTTTTGGATTAAAATAAAGCGCCAAAAGACCGGAACAGGATGTGATGTACGCCTTTTAGAAATACCCCTGAAAATTATGGAGAAATACCGTCCTCAGAGAACCGGCAAACGTATATTCAAAGTTTATGACCGTAGCTATATGGGGAAACTTTTGAAAGAAATCGCTAAGATTTGCGGAACCGGACATATTTCATTTCACAAAGCACGACATAATTTCGGAACGCATATTACGCTCTCACAGGGCGTTCCTATTGAAACCGTAAGCCGGATGATGGGACATAAGAATATCTCCACCACACAGATATACGCCAAAGTAACCGATAAAAAAGTGGATGAAGATATGAAACGGCTTAAATCCCGGACGGCATCTAAAGCTAATAAAGTTACATTGTATGAAGATGAATCGCTCCGGGCGGCTATCCGTTATCCCGGAGAAAGGAAGAAAAACAAGAATGTTCAACCCTCAAACAATCAATAAAATGAATACAACAACAATCAAAATAGAAGAAGGACGGGTAATTATCCGTTCAATAGCGGGCGGCGTTTGGCTTACCCAGCACGAAATCGCCGATATTTTCAGCGTGTTCATATCGGCTATAAACAGCAATATCCGTTCCATACTAAAAAACGAGATATTACGGGAAGATATGGTTTGCCGCCATAAGGATAATGGAAACGGCAGTATATTGACACTCTATAATCTGGAAATGATAACGGCACTGGCTTTCCGGCTCAAATCCCGGCAGGCACAATATTTTCGTGAGTGGATTACCGGACAGGCATTGAATCCCGTAATACTTTGGAAAATCCCCGGCATTAATACGATGCTGAATTGATTGCTATATGCCGGAAACAAGAAACGACCCGTAAATAAGGTCGTTTCTTGTTTATACCAATTCCTGTTGGTCGATGGTCTGCTTTCGGGAATCTTCCAAAAATTGCTGTATTTCTAATTCTTTATAAAGAATTTTACCACAGATCAGGTAATAGGGAATAGTTCCTGCCGAACGGTATTCCTGTAATGTCCTGCGGCTTACCCTCAGCCTTTCCGAAAGCTCCCGGTCGGTAACGAAGCGTTGCCCGTTAAAAGAACGACGGGAGGGGACTTCCAATTTATCAATCAGACTACTTGCCTTTTCCAACCGTCGAAAAATGTCTATCACGCGCGGATCGCTTTTTTCAATCAAATTATTCATGACCTACATTTTTTTCGGTTGATGAGCCGAAGATTGCAGTAGTTTCTGCACATCTTCCGGCTTGTAACGTATCTTATACTCTATACGGCTATAAGGTAATAACCCCTTTTCCCGATAGCTTTGCAGGGTACGTTTGGTTATATCCAATATCTCGCAAACATCCTGATTATCCAGCCATTTTTTCAAACTTAAATCTTCCTGACGACGGTATAACCTCTCCGCCTTTTCTTCAATATCTTCGACACGTTTTACTAAAGTGTCAAAGACCTTTATACTCATACTGATTATCTCCATATTTCTACGCTTTGTATTCCCGGAGAAACAAAAATAGACATTCCCATTTATCTATTTACCGCTCTATTTTTCTATGGCATAGAGTGGCTACCAACTAAAACAGACTGGCAGCCAAAGTTGGTCAACCGCCAATAAATACAGCGATTGCAGTGATTGTTTCCCATAATAACCAATCACTGATATAGTTTTTTCTACCGTTCTCCCGGTATAACGTCTTCCTCATTTTTATATGCCTGGATATGGAGAGGGTAAAAACATGATGGTTCTGTTGTCAGCAGCAAAGGTATTTCCGGCGTTCACGCCCAACAAAATTTTTAGCAAAAAATCTTCCTCTTTCCCTACGGGCGAGCGTATTTCCCGCGAAAAATTTGGTGTGGGCTAACACCTACCTTTTTAAGCTACTGAAACAGAACTCATCATACCCTCTCCGTTACGGCATAAAAAAAAGTCAGACGTTATGAGAACAATAGAAAAAATAAATAGGAAACAGGAATCTATCAACCATCCATTAAGCATAAAATTGGTGGTAAAGATAGTAGCGACCGCAGTAGGTTTCTATGTGTGGGGTATCGACTTTATTTGGGTGGTTTTGGGCGTGGTTTTCTGTTGGAATATCCTAAAGGGTATCGCATCCTGCCTTTTCTCTCTCATCGCTCTGATAGGCTTTTTCTGGTTTTTATTCACTCACATTTTTTAATCCCAACGATTATGAGCAAAGTGTTTTTATTAGGAGCAAACAAGGAGATAGACAGAGCCAAACAAGTGGTAGAAGTCAATCAGATAATCCAAATGGAGGGTTACAGCTACGACAGGTATGTAGTATATGAAATCCGCAAAAATGATTGGGGCATTGCTTACAAGTTGATTAACCTGCGGACAAAGGATTTTCAGACGGCTGACATTATCAGACCATTAAACGAAAAATTCGGTATCGGTTATTACTATGACAGCGAGAACCCTCAATTTATGGACAGTTTCGAGGTAGCGATACTTCTTCAACAAGCACACGGACAGAAGCAAGTGGAGCAGGACGAAGCCGAAAAGGAAAAAATCAGAGTAGAGCAGGTTAAAGAAATCGGAGGAAAACGCTTTGCCGAGATATTCCCCGAAGATGCACAAGCAGTTATCGTGGCGAGATTGAAACAGGACGACAGCGACCGAATGACCGATTATTATGCACACAGTACGCAACGCACTGTTATTTTGGGCTTTTCTAAGCACAAACGGGACATCTTTTCCGAAATGCGGAAACACGCTCCCAATTTAGAAGAAACCGCCTATTTAGCCGAGTTTAATGAGGATTATGAACACCGTGAGAAATACAGCATGGGCGACGGCTATTATTTGGGAGAGAGTAAATATTGCGGTTGGATAATCGAAAAAGTGAAAGTCTATGACCGCAATCGCACGATAGAGGATTTTGCCTACACCGCAGGGAACGAAGACAATATACACCTTTCAAAGACCGATACAACGCCACCGAGCAAGCCGACAGAAGAAACCAAAGGCGGTTGCACATTGGTAGAGTATTCAGCCAAAGCCGTAGCCGTTTTCGGAGATACCAAGTCAATCAAAGACGAACTCAAAGCAATGGGTGGACGATTTAACAGTCATCTGACATTCAACGGAAAGAGGTTAGCTGGTTGGATATTCACAAAATCACAGGAACAGCAATTAGCCTATTATTTCGGATTAGATTAAGTATTCATACGGGGCGGAGCAATTCGCCCCACAAATCACAAAAACAATGAAAGCAGAAAATACAGCAACCGATTATTTCAAAATAACTATACAGAGTTATTTAGAACAGAGAGCGCAGACCGATGAACTGTTCGCCCCCACCTATGCCAAGTCGAACAAGAACATTGACGATTGTGTAACCTACATTCTCAATTACGTGCAGCAAAGCGGAATATGTGGATTTACGGATGATGAAATTTACTCCCTTGCCCTGCATTATTACGATGAGGACAATATCGAGGTTGGCAAGCGCATTGAGTGTAATGTTGTGGTAAACCATACCATTATCCTAACCGATGAAGAAAAAGCACAGGCACGACAGAAAGCCATTCAGAAAGTACAGGACGAAGCCTATGCCAAAATGAAACACGGTAATGCCAAGCCGAAAGCCAAGCAACCCGAAACGAACACAGTCCCTAAGCACTTAATTCTTACTTATCTACTGCCCGTTTTCATGCGAGAGTCTTTTATACAGTTTGTAGTCAAATAATTATCTTCCGACTACTACAAATATAATAAATATTTTATTATACAATCATGAAAATCTTTTAATCAAGAAAATCAAGGTTCAGACATTTACAAAAAGAAGCAAACCAAAAGCACGGCTTTTCGGCGGACAAAACACTTTCCATTGCGCAAAAACTGTATGAGGCAAAACTGATTACCTACCCACGCACAGGCAGCCGTTATATTTCCGCAGACGTATTCGATGAAATCCCCGAACTCATTAACAGTATGAAAACGCACCCGCGTTTTGGCGATTATGCCGCCAAAATGGACACTCAAATCCTGAATATCCGCTGTGTCGATGACAAGAAAGTAACCGACCACCACGCGCTTTTGATTACCGAAAATCAACCCAAAGACCTTTCCGGCGAAGAACAAACCATTTATGAAATGGTTGCGGGCAGAATGTTGGAGGCATTTTCAAAGAAATGTGTCAAGGATGCAACTACTATTATAT
>NZ_BAAHWV010000066.1:0-7309 GCF_054601255.1 Viscerimonas tarda
TGCTAAGCAATGGAGGGCTGCAAGCCGGAATACAAGTAGGACTTAATGGTATCGGTAACTTGGCTGATGGCCACAATTTCTTTGATAATTGGTACTGGTCTGCCGGAATGGGCTTCGCCAGTGGGGCTATTTCGGGCTATAATTTGGCACAGGCTGGCGGAAGAAATTATTGGTGGGGAAATGAAGTACAGTATGGACGGACACAATGGTCGTTTTTTACTTCCGAATTGCCCAAAACTTCCGTGAAATTCAATATTAACTTCATCACGGCAACAGCCAATAATACCTGTGTCCCTCAATCTTTAACAGAATTGGAACGATCCAGAGGAGGATCGCGTACCGAACTTGATTTTAGAGAAAGCACGGGATGGACGGAACAAGGAGTTGCTATGCGTAATGGCGAGAGTGGAAATAGTAATTTTTTAAGAGGACAAGGATTTGAAAATGAAATTATGTCTGGAGATGATATATCAAATGCACTTAAGATGCAAGGTGCAAGTAATGTTGGCAATAATGTTACAATAACACACAACGAGGGAGATATACGGCATATGACTACCGTTAAGCAAATAGATTATTATCAAAGTGGTAAAGTTAATATTTATGGTAGGGGAAGAACTTACCAATTGAACGAATTGAAAGGGTTAAACCCATACTATTTTTTAATAAAATAAAAGAGAATTACATGAAAAAATATGTGTTAGTTTTAATCTGTTTTATGCATTCTTGTCTGATGTCGGCGCAACATAAGAATTTAGATGAAATAAGGAATTATTATTACTCACTTGATAAAGCCCAATTAATTGATACATTGGTAAGATCAAATGTGGAATCAAAGAATTTTAAAAAGTCGTATAGCTATGAAATTCTTCATATTCCTATTGATTCTCTAATACAAGAAATAAACAATGATTTAGCAAATATACATAGTAGCTCAATCATAATGCTTGTTCCAATACTAAAGAATGCGGGAAATTATACCTATGATAAAAATATTTACGATTTCCTTTATGTGGATACAATTGAAACTCAAATAAGGCGCCATGATATACGAGGAGGAGTGGAAACTATTTTTAACTGCTACGAAGTCGTTAGTTATAAATATTCTAGAAGAGAATTAAGGGATTTGAAGAATGCGTTGGAGTCCATTGAAAAAGAAAAGCCGGAAATCTGGTTACTAGGTTCAAGAACAGTATTTACAGATTTTAATTATAGATCAGGTGATAAACATTATCTGTATTTAAAAGGTGATCAAGTCTTTGTGTTCCGTTTAAAACACAAAGACATATATGAGTTGAACCATTTTGTCCGCAAATTCTTTAAGGAAGAAGAATTTAAGAAACGAGCGATTTTTCTTGAAGAGCAAAGAATGCCGATTTTTGATATAGTTGGAGGGTAGGTCGTGTATCAAACATGTTGGCAGATTTGTAATACACTGTAAATCAAGATTATTTTTATGTGATAGAACAAGATAAGTCAAAAAATCAAGGTGTAAATGTTAAGAAAGCGATTAATAACAGGCATGATACCACAAACCGAAGGCTTCACCTACGACAATCTGGACAGGCTCACAACTGTTACCCACAACGGTGCGTCCGTAATGGATATTAGCTACTATGCCAATGGAAATATTGAATCTAAGACAGGCTTGGGACAATACGACTATCTGGCGACAAAGCCTCATGCCTTGAAATCGGTGGATAATACGGACGGGTTGGTTCCATCCACAAGACAGTCTATTTCATATACAAACTTTAACAAGGTATCCAGCATCTCCGAACTGGACGAAAAGGCAAACGGAGGCGTTTACAGTATGACTTTCGACTACGGCCCGACACGGGAGCGCTGGCGGACAATATTGAACAGCAATTACTCGCAGATAAGAATTATCACCTACGCCGGCGACTACGAGCGCATATACGAAGACGGGGTAACAAAGCATTTGATTTACATATCGGGCGGCGACGGCCTGGCAGCGGTCTATGTAAAGCAGAACGGGCAGGCGGACAAAATCTATTACGTTCACAAAGACCACCTGGGCAGCATCATAAAGCTCACCGAAAGCAACGGCACGGAAGTTTTCAAGGCCAGCTACGATGCCTGGGGCAAGCAAACCGTTACCAACAACACTTTCAAGTTCTACCGCGGCTACACCGGCCATGAGCACTTGCCGGAGTTCAGCCTGATTAATATGAACGGGCGGGTGTATGATCCTGTGCTGGGCAGGTTTTTAAGTCCTGACCCTTATGTTCAGATGCCGGATTTCAGTCAGAATTTTAACCGGTACAGTTATTGTCTGAATAATCCGCTAATTTATACCGACCCATCAGGGGAATGGTTCTTAATTGATGATCTGATCGCAGCCGGAGCCGGATTCGTTTGTGGTTATGTAGTCCACGGAATAACTACGGGGAACTGGGGATGGAAAGCCGTTGCTGCGGGAGGAATAGGTGCAGGTATGGCTTGGCTTGGTTACAATACGATGGGAGGATCCGCAGCTATGAGTGGATGGCAGTTTGCAGGGAATCAAGCAGTTAATACGGCAATTGGCATGGTTACTCCACCTATAACTTTTAGTGTTGGAGATGTTAATTTTTCAATTAATCCGATGGCGATGTTTACGGCGGGAACTATGGGTAATGCAAATGGTTTTTCATTAGGGTTGGGTATATCTGCTTCGTATGACATTGGAGACTGGACACTTTCTGCCGGAATAGGACCCGGATACAAATATGCAGGATTCGGCTATGATGATGGAGAATTCGGTTTTTCATGGCATACCACAAAATACAGCGGCGGGATTGATGGAAGTTCCCAAGGACAACGAACAGCAACATTAGGATTGCGTTATAAAGACTGGTCTATCAGTCATGAAAATGATGTATCCTTAATGAGAGGTGATGGAGGCGACCGTTTCCGTTCTGCGGCATTGGAAATCGGATACAAAGATTATGTGCTTGGAGTAAATGTATATACTAATGACCCTAAACCGGATGGCGTAGTTGAAGGAACAAATAAATATAAAAATGGGACACAGTATTCCAGTCCGTTATACATAGGGAAAAAAGTAGGATATGGAATGGTTAAGGTAGGTATGGAACATCCGGCAATAGGAAATGTATTTCAAAATGGATTTCATACTTTGATAGGCTCTCCTCATTTGACTAATAGTACAGTTAATCCATATACTCCTTATATTAAATCAGGGAGATATAATCCATATTCAAAGTATTATTAATTAGTATATTAAACATAACTCCACTCCAAAATAGTATAGGAGTGGAGTTATTTATAAAAGATGCAACAGAACAATATCTATACTGTACCTAATTTCCTGTCGCTTTACAGGCTATTAATGTTTCCTTATATTCTTTATTTGAGTATAAAAGGACAAGAGCAATTATTTTCCATTCTATTGACAATTAATTTGATAACTGATGTTTTGGACGGATTAATAGCACGATGTTTCAATATGCAGACGGAATTGGGAGCGCGTCTGGACTCTATTGCCGATTTGGGAACATACATAGCTGCCATTACAGGTGTTTTCCTTTTCAAGGCGTTGGATTTTCAACCATACCTGCATAGTTTTTTTGTTTTTATTTTCTTGCTTTGTTTTGCCCATATTCTTTCATTAATCAAGTTTGGACGATTGCCCAGCCTGCATTTATATTCATGGAAAATAGGTGGTTACATACAAGGCATTTTTTTCATTGTATTATTCCTTTTAGGCTTTTATCCCGTATTTTATTACATTATGATCATTTGGGGCATTTTGGCTTTTTCAGAACATATTATTATACAACTGATTATAAAAAAGATGCGGTCAAATGTCAAAGGTCTTTACTGGGTGTTGAGAAATAAAAATGCAACCAAATGAATTGGAGTTTATTCTATATCATCCTGCTGTTTTTCTTTTTAGGAGGTATTGGTATTTATTTTGCAGGAAAAAAACAAAATTCGACAGAGCGAAAAAAGAACCGGATAAAATATATTACTTACTTCTTCATCGTTATTTTTCTGTATGGATGTATTTGCTTCATTCCCAATATCTTTCCATGGGTCTGTTTATCAATTGTTTTTGCAGGATTGATAGAACTTGTCCGTATTCAAAGAAATAATCCGAAAAACAGCATTGTTTTTTATTTAATTCTTTGGATGTATGCTTTGGTTTCCGTTGGATTTTATTTTTTCAGTTGTTTATCTCAACCGGTATTACTATATACTTTATTTACGGTTTGTACGTTTGACGCTTTTTGCCAGATTGCCGGACAATTATTTGGAAAGCACAAGATATGTCCCCGAATAAGTCCCAATAAGACGTATGAAGGATTGTACGGAGGCTTGTTTATGTCTGTTTGTACATTTTTCATTACAGGGACAATAATGGGATTTTTTCTATTGGAAGCAATTATGCTTGGATTAGGTATCTGTTTGTTTTCCTTTGCCGGCGACTTAGCCGCTTCGTGTATTAAAAGAGTGTATGGAGTGAAAGATTTTAGTTCGGCGTTGTCCGAACATGGTGGTTTCTTAGACCGGTTTGACAGTTTTATTGTAGCCGGTACGTTTATTTATCTGGTCAATCTGTTTTTCAAAATATCATGAACCAACAATTACTTTATTGTTTTTTGTTTTTGTCCTGTTTTTCACTTATAATTATTTTATGTGAATTTTTACATAAAAGAGGCGTTGCTGTTGAATACACTCGCAAACTGGCTCATGCACTTGCTACTTTATCCTGTTTATTTGCAACGAGTTGTTTTTCCTCTCACTGGTATGTTTTAGGAATAATAATAATAACATTTTCGATACTTTATATTGGATACAGGACGCATTTATTTGCTTCTATCAACTCTGTAAACAGGAAAACTTGCGGCGTATATTTGCTTCCGGTTTCCATTGGATTGGTTTATTTTATATCTCAGTATCTGCAAAATGAAATGTTTTTCGTTTTACCCCTTATTATTTTGGCAATAAGCGATTCTTTAGCCTGCGTTTTGGGTGGAAAATACAAGTCTAAGATATTAACGGCAAATAAAACCATTATGGGAACTGTTGTGTTTTTTCTGTCAACGCTGATTATCAGTTGTTTTCTGTTGTGGTCTCCACTAATGGAAATCAAATCTATCTGCATTGCTTTGGTATTATCCGTTGTTACTACCGGAGTAGAATTAATATCGCCGAATGGAAGCGACAATTTAACCATACCTCTGTCGGTTATTGTTTCGTTATTGCTACTGAATCCTGTGTAGTTGTGCTTCATTTGTTTTGAAGCGGATAAAAAAGGGGCATTTTGCGGCTTTGCCGCAAGGGAAAAAATAACTGCCGCAAAGCGGCAGAAAAAGGGGCAAAAAATATCGCGGCTTTGCCGCGATAAAAAAGAACTTAACAGTATGGTCGCTTTTGGTTTGGCATTGTTAGTTGGCTACTGTTGTGTTTCCCTTCCTGCCGGCAACGAGCGGTTTTCGTTCCGGCGAAACGAAAAAGGATTTTTTTATTTGAAAAAAACACCTATCTTTGTCCGAAATTTACCGAATATTTCGGACAGTTTTTTTAATGTGCTATTATGAACAGCAGTATTTCGCAAAAAATAAAGGAAAGAGTTAGTCATATTGAAGCCGGCAAATTGTTTGCTATCAATGATTTTTCCGATATGAACAACGACGAACTTGTAAGGCTACAAAGCCGATTGGCACGACCATTTATTTGTACATGAATATGGTCATTATATTCAGAGTCAGCAGCTCGGACTCGTATATTTGTTTACGGTAGGTATCCCAAGTTTACAAAGCGCTATTATACATACAGATAACTCAAACTCTCCGAGCCATCACAACCGCTGGTTCGAAGCTGATGCCAGTTATAAGGGAGCTGCATACTTTGATAAATATTACGGCAAAAATAAAAACCGACGGGATGCTAGTTCTGTTTCTCAAGATTATTTTGACAAGAATAGTTTTATAAAAGGAAGACCATCTCCTTATATTAATCCACGTACAGGAAGGGTTAATACTTCTACTAATCCCATATCTAGTAGGTTTCATTGGACAGATATTCCTATACATATTCCAATAGTTGGTTTATTTCCATGGTTAATTTATTAATTTATTTGATATGAAAAAACAAATATTAACAATAGTTCTAATATTCAATTTACTGCCGTTTAATGGTTGTAAATGTCCCGATGAAAGATATTTTGACTACAAAAGAATAAATATCGAAGTATCAGATGCATATATTTCATTAAATAACAGATTGTTAGTTCAAGTTAATCCTGAAGATGTGTATTTTTTAGCACAGAAAAATTCTACTTTAAATTGGGGATTTTGTGCTTATGCAACAAGTGTTTGTGAACCAGGGTATGATGGAGAAAAATATCCTATAACTCACATTTATATTTCGAGTAATTCGGATTTTGACAATAATCATCTCGCAGGCACGGAATTAAACAATTTAATAAAAGTGTATGGTATAAATTCTGAAGGAGAATATGTATTAGGCTATTTAAAAGATTTTGAAATCTTTAAAATTAATCCATGGTACATATACATTGAATCTCGTCCTGAAATTAATAAGAAGCATATTTTTACTATAAAGTTTGAGAAATCAAATGGTGAAATTGTTTCAGGTATATCTAAAGAAGTCACGTGGGAATAACTTTAAGTATGTCTTGCGAGGAATTTAAGGCTGGCGCGGCCATATTGCCTGTGTCCAATTGACAGGCAGTTTTTAACTGTTATGAAGAAGAAAAAAAGGTTAGTAGAGACATGATTATCAAAACAACTAAAACATATAACGACAAAAAATCACGCACAGGCATGATAGGAGCAGCAACCGAAAGCAATGGCACGGAAGTTTTCAAAGCCAGCTACGATGCCTGGGGCAGGCAAACCGTTACCAACAACACCTTCAAGTTCTACCGCGGCTATACCGGCCACGAACACTTGCCGGAGTTTAATCTGATTAATATGAACGGGCGGGTGTATGATCCTGTTTTGGGCAGGTTTTTAAGTCCTGATCCTTATGTGCAGATGCCGGATTTCTCGCAGAATTTTAACCGGTATAGTTATTGTTTTAATAATCCGTTTAAGTATGTTGACCCATCGGGGGAAATCGTCTGGTTTGTACCTGTGATTATCGGGGCTGTGATAGGTGCTTATTCCGGCGGCGTAATGGCCAATGGCGGACAATATAATCCAACCAAATGGGATTACAGTTCGGGAAAAACTTGGGGCTATATGCTTGGTGGCGCCGCTATTGGTGGTGTAAGTGGTTATTTAGGGGCAAGTGTTGCTTCCGGAGGCGGATT
>NZ_BAAHWV010000067.1:0-6733 GCF_054601255.1 Viscerimonas tarda
GACTTGAGGGACATAAAACGCAGAAAAGCCCCGACAGACAGTAAAGCGCCGGGGATGTAAATGGTTTTGCCGTAAATGAAATATTTTCAGTATCTTTGCGCCTTTTCCAACAAAGAGGGCGGGCGGGTTGTTCAGGTGGTGATAATGTGTGTGTGTGTGTGTGTGTGTGTGTGTGTGTGTGTGTGTGTGTGTGTAATAAAATAAACGGGAATAGCAAATATTTCCGCTTCTTTTTTTGTCAAAGAGCGAAAAATATCCCTGTCTGCATTAAAGGTATTCCGTGAAAAACAGACACTTGGCGTATTCTGTCCATAATAACAATTCAAAATTCGTCGAATTAGAGCGCAAAGGTACAAATTTTTTTCCTGAATACTCCTTGTCCGGAAAATATTCCATAAGAAATTTTTACTGTTTTTTATTATCTCCTGTTTTTCCCTCATTTTTCCCTTGTTTTCTATCCTTAATATTATCGCTCGCAGCACAAATGTACGCTGACTTTTGCCGACCCGGAAAGAAATTATCCCAACGGCACAATGAATATCCCAACGACATAAATGGAGATTAACGGGCGTGTAAAAGTGCTGTTGGGATATTAAAACGGTTGTTGGGAGAAAAAGTTTGAGAGGAAGTAACAGTCTCCGTATTTTTGTGACAGTTAAATATTTTTTATTCACATAAAAACAGAAAGGAAACATAACATGGAATCTCCTCTTGAAAAATTACAAAAAACAACGACAATGGACGTAATGTCCGTTATCTATGACAAGATTAACGAACTCTTTGGTGCCGGTAATCAACTGTTTACAATGGAATTTCCGGCTCGTGGTCTTAACAACCGTACTTACGAGTACGACGACAACGGTTGCTACAGTGTGCTAACTAAACCCTATCCGGTTCAGGAAGCAGAATTTACATTGTCCAACCAGCTTTTCGATATTTCGCCTATCGTACAGGGTCCCAACGGCGAAAAACTCTCGACAGTGTTCAACACTCTGCTTAACAACTATGTCCCAAAACTTGACACGCTTAAACCGTTTGTTTCCGACCAGCGGGAATTACGGAACTGGCTGCTGGAAGAAATTGACTATGATGATGAAAACGGCAATAAGCAACGCGCTTCGCGTATGCACATTGCCAAGGAACTTTACGGAAAATTTCTCGAAGGGCGCAACAAATGGTACGAAGAAAAAACGGCTAAATATGACGATGCCAAGTCTTCCCCAAAAAGAGAGGAATCATTGGATTCCTTTTCCAAATGGCTATCGTCCGAAGGTCTGGTAAAAGAAGAAACCATTAACAATTTGTTCAATGATGCCGTGGTGCGCGGTCACTATCACGAGGTGCTTACTTTGCTGGGGTTCCTCAATGTATCATCGCCCGCCGAAGTGCTGGAAGAAACCAAGCAGAAAATGCGCTCCAGCCTGCGTCGCTCGCTTGATGGTTCGAGCGACATTTATCCCGTGCAATTTCAGCCGAGCAACTGGGCAAAATCGCTCCGTCCCAATGTCAGCCCCAAAGATTTGACCATGACCACCGAAAGTCTGATGGCAGACTTCAGGGCTAAAAACAAACGGCTCAATTCTCTCAAGGCGCAATTGGCAGAAATCGGCATCACGGAAATTCCGGTAAACAAACAGGACGAACTGAAAAAGGCAGCAGATGCAGCTGCCCAAAAAGTATCTGATATTGAATCAGAACTGATTACTCAATACGGCAAAGGTGCAGTGGAAGCGGTAAACACCGCCATAAAAATATTTAAAGCCGTTGACCCCACTGCTAATGCAAGTGACGCCATTACGACATTAACAAGTGCAAATGGAAAGCCAACACTTCAAAGTTCCAAGACGAAAGTACTTAACATTATTGGCGATTCTATCGGCAGCATCAGCGAAAACATGGTTGCCACCTTTGAGACGCAACAAAAGGCTTTGACGGCACAAAAAGTAGCCAACGATGCACTTATGGAATACTCGGAAGCCAAAGTGAAAGACAAACGGTTACTCAGACAGCGTGTGCAGGAACAAATAGACCAGCTTGAAGCCGACCTCAAATTTCTTGCCCCACTGGTAAGCGGCGTTATTGCCGAAGAAGCAAAAAACGAGAACGATGATACCGACCCCGACATCAAAGATTTGATAGGAAAAAGTAAAGAAAAACTGGATGAGGAAAAAGCGAAACTCACGAAGGAAATAAATGACACACCTGACGAAAATAAAAGTAAACCTGAGTATGGGAAGATCCAAAAAAGGCTTGCCAAAATCGAATCGTTGTTAAATCCGCCTTTGATGATAGATTCAAGTTCATCCGATTCGTCCGATTCCGACTTTATGGACGTTATCATCAAGGCTGAAATGACAGAAAAAACCGACAAGAATGAAAGCACATCCTCTGTCGAGAACAGTAGTTTCAAACTGGGCGGATGGTTCTTTTCGGTCGGCGGCAGCCACTCTTCTCAAAAAGCCAGTGAGATTGAAAAACATTCGGCATTGTCCAGCAAACTCGAAATTGGTTTCCGTGCCAAAAAAGTTACCTTCGAGCGCGGTGGATGGTTCAATCCCACTATTTTCAAGCTCAGCCACAATTATTTTCGTTTAGCAGATATGCGTTGCAGCGGCGGCAATATAGATAAAAGCACCGTACATAAAGCTGATTGCAACACATTCAAGAATAGTCTGCAATATACCGATGACCATGATGCCAACCTAAAATATCTGTTACCCGCCTTTCCCACCGGTTTTGTAATTGTTAAAGACATTACTATCCGAGTCGAATCCAATGCTGAAGAGAGCGCATCAAACAAGGAATATATGAAAGAAAACAGTGAAAATAGCGGCGGCATTTTCGGCTTCAGGGCAAGCAATTCAAAAGCCAGCAACAGTCAAAGCGAGTCGGCGTATTTCGGAAGCTCCGGTAACTTTTTCTATATACGCATTCCCGGCCCACAAATAATGGGTTGGTTCCTCGAGTTTACGTCCAAAGATAATGCTCAGACATATAAAGCGATTGAAACAGACATATTTAAGACGCTTAACCAGATGCCGACAGACAGTAAAGCCGTTGTAGAAAACAGCGAAACGCAGACGGCGGTAAGCGAATAAAAGTGAGGAGACAGCGAAAATCCCGAAAAGAGTAGCAACGGAAATTCCCTCTGCCGGAAAGAGCGGGTAAACAATAACAAATTTTATTTATGAACAAATTAAAAGATTTGACCGAAAAAGTCATCCATGGAGCCGGTGTGCTTATCCCGGGAATAAACACTCCTGAAACCTCCCAAAAATTTTCACTGCAATCGGTTCACGGACAATTTCTTTCGGCGCAATCCGACGGAACAGTCAAACTTACCGCTCGCCTCCCGGGTCCAATGGAAGTTATCCAGTTGATTCCTACCGGGAACGGCAAATTCGGACTGCAATCAACGTCGGGGAAATTCTTATCCGCCCAACCTAACGGTTCCGTGGAATGGAATCGCGACAAGTTAGACATTTGGGAAACTTGGACACTGGAACAACAGGGTTGCAATACGGTTGCTCTGAAGTCATACTTCGGGAAGTATCTGTCCGCCCAACCCAACGGTCGTGTGGAAGCCAACAAGGAACTTGCCAAAGAATGGGAAGTGTTCATCACAGAGTTCTATTTTTCGTAAATACTACTGTAAAATAGACGTATTAGCCTCGCCGTTGCCAACAGGGCAGGGCGAGACTTTAACACATGTAATAGTATCAACAATTTATTTGTTTTCAAAATGGATGTATTAATGAAAGAAGGTCAGGGGCGGACAGTCTCTGAGGTTTACGAAGAAACTGCGCGATTGCTGAATGTGGAAGATGCTGCTATCCGCGCCGTGTGCGAAATTGAATCGGGCGGACGTTCGGGATTCCTCAAAGACGGACGTCCCATTATTCTGTTCGAAGGGCATATTTTCTGGCAGGAACTCAAAAAAAGAGGTATTAACCCTGAAAAATATCAAGCCGATTACAGCGACGTACTTTTCCCAAAGTGGGACAAATCGAGCTATAAGGGAGGCGTTGCCGAATACGACCGGTTGAACAAAGCCGCCACTATTGAAGAAGAAGCCGCCTTGTGTTCTGCCTCGTGGGGGATGTTCCAAATCATGGGTTTCAATCACAAATTATGCGGATACAACACGGTACGGGAGTATGTGGATGCCATTAAGTCGGATTCCAACAACCATTTGCGGAGTTTTGCCCGTTTCCTGAAAAATACAGGAATCGACAAACCGCTCAGGAATCTGGACTGGGCAGTGTTTGCCGCCAAATACAATGGGGCGGGCTACAAGCAAAATCGGTATGACGAGAAACTTCAAAACGCTTATTTGAAATATAAGCTGCATTGAGGAGAGCATTAACCGATAAGAATAGATGTTATATCCTCAACAAAATCGGCTTCTCATTTGTTTGAGAAGCCGATTTTATTCTTATAATCGCCTGAACTGTTAATACAATAATCATCCTCAATGTTCGGCAATAATGCGAGCATTAAGGATGATTATATCAAAATACTAACTTTGCAAATACAGTTTAGTTTTGATTCTGATAATCAAACTTTTCTGGCGGCATGTTATTGATAAGAATATCCAAGGCTGCCCCTTCTGTCCAATCAGACTCTTTGTCTGGTTTTGATAATTTCCTACCTAAATTCAACGACCTAACGACCCAAACGATATATTGGGCATTTATCCACGGGTGAAAGTTGACTGGTGAATCATTATTTGGAAGTGAATCTGCATATCTCTTTAAATCTTCAACGCTATTGCTATTGCTTTTCGCTTCCTTAAGCACTGTTCCAATTGGTCTTCCCAGTCCGATAAATTTTAAGTCGCTACCATATAAATTGCTCACGTCCTTTGGATTTGGTACTTCGGTAAAAACAGGCGGATTTTCATTTTTGTGTTCATCATAAACTTTATCTACTCCGCCTCCAAGATAACTTTTACTGTAAATATGAGCAAACCCTTTACGAGATATGCAAGTAGCACACTTCTCATTCGCTGCAAATGCTATTTGCATAGAAGCTCCTCCAATTTCAAGAATACCATGCGTGATGCCGGTATAAGTCAATGGCTTTTCGGGTGTCGAAGTACTAAATCCTAAACTCCCATTTTTGTAGTTCGCCGCAATCCACGCATAAAGTCCTTCGTATCGTCCGGAAATGGTCATGGCTGTAACTAAACGAAAACGGTTATACTCTCTTGGTTGACTATGCATCATATTGTAAATTGAATTGGCTTTATCTTCATCTACCAGCCGCATCCCGGCAGTTGCCAAGACATACAGTGGTATTTTTTCTGCATTATTACCACTATCATACATATCTGTCATTGTTTGCAAAAAAACTCTGACACTGTCATTATGATTAGCAACACCGGATAATGCTCTCCCTTTTGAGTTGTCCTTCTGTTCCGGGGTAGAAGGATAAACAATGCTAATTTTACCTTCATTTTTATTGACATCATACACATACAACCTTGACCCCGAACTTCCAGCATCAATAATTGCAATTTTTTCCGCCGACAGAGTACCCACAATACTTATCAGGAGTATTGCCATTAATGCAAATGCTTTAACTTGAAATTTCAATACATTTTTCATACGTTTTCTTATAATTAAATTCTCCTACTCTTTTCAATATCCAGCTTTTCGGAATCCGCTGCTTTGTCGATTTACAAATCTCCGCCACAAAATTACCGCCCGTCCAAAGCCGTCGCAATTTTTTTCTCCCAACGGCATAATGAATATCCCAACGACACGAAAAAGGATTAATTGAGCGATATTTTACACGGGCGGTGCAAACCCCTGCCACACACGCGCAAACCCCTGCCACTTTTCTAAAACCCCTTTTTCCGCAATCTTTGTTCATTTACTTTTGCGCCGCGTCGCTATTGGCGTAACTTAAAAATTGAAGTAATATGAACGAAAAATTGAAAGACCAAGATGTGTTATTGGTCAAGGAAAAAGGCAGCAATGAACTGCACGCCGTGAATCTGGACAAAAACGGAAAAGTCAAATCTACCAAACTTGACGGAAGCGAGAATCCCGATTTTTTGAAAATCGACAAAAACGGCAACGCGCTTGAAAACTTTTTTGAGAACTTCAAGCGGCAAATCAAAGACCCTACCCGCTTTGACTTTTACCGCGCTCCGCTGGAAAAGTTAGGAGACGTTGTAAAACGCCTGTATGAAGCATTTAAAAGTCCCGACAAGCCCGAAAACAAAGACTTTTTGGATGTACACCGCATTGAGCCTGAAAATTTTCAGAAAAAACAGGCAAAGGAACAGGGACAAACGGAAGGGCAAACGAAAAGTTATGCTATTAATCCCGACCTTGTGGACTGGCAAAAGTTTGAACGCTTCGGCATTAGCCGCGAGGCGTTGGAAAAAACAGGCAATCTGGATAAACTGCTTGATTATCAGAAAACAAACCTGATGCCTGTTGCAATGAAATTCGACAGCGAAACGCTACGCTCAGACGCGCGTTTCTCACTTCGCAAACAGGAAGACGGCACGTTTGCGCCTGCCGTTCATCTTATCCGCAGCAAGCCCGATTTGGAACGTCCCTATTTCGGTGTTGAATTTACCAAAGAAGACAAGGAAAATTTATTGAAAACAGGCAATCTCGGACGTGTCGTCGAAGCCGAATTTAAGCAAGGTGAAAAAACGCCGGTACTCATTTCGCTGGACAAGCAAACCAATGAATTGGTGGCGTTCCGCAAGGAA
>NZ_BAAHWV010000068.1:0-6630 GCF_054601255.1 Viscerimonas tarda
AAGTGAGTGTTCCTTCGAGGTTGTTGATTTTGAAGTTTATGTCCTCTTTCAACCCCCAGTCTTTCATAATGCTTTTAATGGTATTCCATGTGGATTCTTTCAGGGACTTGAGGGTTTTACGCGCCACTACCGCCCGCAGGTTTTCAAAGCGCAGGCAGCTGCTAATCAGCCACACGCTCCCAACGTATGATTTTCCGCCACCTGCTGCCCCGCCGCCCAGAATGAGTTGCGGCAGGTTTTGATTATGGCATTTTACGCATTGCGGCTTGTACTGCGGATTGCGGTTCATGTCATAGCCAATCAGGATTTGTTCAACTCTACCACCACACAACGGACAGCAGTCCGGTTGCAGGAGTTTCCACAACTCGTACTGTCGCGGCGAGGGCTTGAAGTCAATGCGGACGGACTTGGGCGCTTTCAGCCGATGGCTTGCCATCAGATAATTTCGATAGTGATGTCTTTTTCCCTGGCAAACAAGGCATTCAGCCTGTCGGAAGCAGCGCGTGAATCGGTTACTTTCCCTTTGACGGTATTGTTGCCGACAATAATGCAGCCTGCGCTGCTGTTTTCCGTCGTACCGGAATGGATTAAGATGCCGATAAAATGCGGAACATTATGCAAGCGCGGCAAAACCCGTCCGAATTTGGGACTCAGTTCCATGGTTACTTTGTACACCCCCACAGGAATAGCGGTTTGGGCATAGACTTTCTCTTTGCACTTGCAGGCAATGCCTTTGGGCGTATCGGGACAGCTTGCGGGCAATGAACGTACCTTGTCTTCAATGGTGTTGCAGAAGAATTTGTCGTTGATATACAAGTCGCCGACTGTGTAGGTTTCGCCCTTGAATTTGCGTTTTAATAGAAGTTTCATCTCTGACATATTTTTGAGTTATGTCAAAGAATAGGAGAATGGAGAGTATAAGGGTTATAAGAGAGAAATGGTTTTTATGGTGGGCACTAACTTTAATTGTCTGTTCTTTATGTATTTATACCAGCTTTGTATTTACTTTTATTTTGCCCTCTTTTTCTTTGATTGAAAAAGAGGAAATATAGCCTTTTCTATCTAATTTTTCTACCAATTCCAAATTCAGTTGATTTTTTGAAATAGATGGATGCTTACCCTTAGAGGCAATACTCGAATACGGTTCTTCAAATAGATTGAGTAGTGCTGTTATTTGGTTGTTATTCAATGAATCAAAATAACGAATGAGTAATTTTAATTTATTGTCTAATTTTCGACTGTATTGTATGAGGCTTTTCAATAAGTCAAAATCCAATTCTATTTTGTGAGATTCTACTAAAATATCACAGATTGAACAACTTAGTTCTTTATTCCCTATAATTAATTCATTATCTGTATTTTGTATAATAGATACCTTTTGCTGTTGATTGAATGTTGACGAGTTTATAAGTGCTAATACATCATTTCCATCCAAACTATATTCCGCTTGATTTTCAATAAACTCATGTGAATATTGCTTTAGTAAATCAATATGTTTCTCGCTGAAATGTTCTTTTAATAAGTTATAATTGTCCACAGTTAAATTTAAAAATCGACTTATTATCATCCAATTAACCTTATTATCAGATAAGTTTTCAAAAGCTAATTTATTATATGAGTATGGAATACTTTTCATAAGAAATTCAAAACTACGGTCGGATATTTCAAGGCAAAGTATTAATGATGAGGATATTTTCTTTATAAACTCCTCTGATTTTTTTGAATTAGCATTTAGCTTTGTTTTGGAAAGTTCCCTATAATTAATTTCTTGATTGAGGAATGAAATTAGAATATCATCAATAATTTCTTCTTTCAGTTCGTAATAGCAAATGACATTTTCCCATGTTGCTGCCATCTTTGAGTTTTCTACAATAAATTCGAGTAAGTTATGTTCCATCTCATCAAAATGCTCAAGATGGCTAATTAAAACAGTTTGTTTTTCTATAATTTTTTTCCGTTTTTCAAGACTTAATTCTTCATCCTCAATATTAAGTAATTTTACAATGGCTTCTTCTGACTCTTGTGTATTTTCAGGGATTGTTAGAAATACGTTTGAGATATATTCTTCTATATTATTGTCGATATAGTCTATTAATGGTTGGCATTCTGAGTTTTTAATCGTTGTATAATTTGCCGTATTTAATTTATGAACAGTATTGGGAGCGCTTTTTGCTTTTATGAAAAGAGCTATCATGTCCTTATTTATAGCATAATAATCATTCTCATAAATAAAATCAAGCAACTTGTTTTCGCTTTCGGATTGTTCCAAATTTTCAAATTTGATATTTAGCGCTTTAATGACTGTTTTGATTGGGAGTTCATCAGTAAAAACAGAAAGGAAATCTTGCTTTTGAGTGAGATACTTTGAAATGGATTTATTTTTATTCAGAATTTCAATTGTTTCAATATCAATGTTCTCAATTATCAATTTTAGGTATTCATCTTTTTTCTCGCTGGAATAACCGGATTCTTGAATGATATAATCCATAAATGTATTCCAATTCTGACACAGGGAATTGATAAAAATGTCGATATTCAGACCTTTGTCAATGAAGCAGTCTATAAAAGCGATAGCGCTTTTATTTTTGGAGCATATCTGTTTTATAAGCGCGGTGTATTTGTCCTTATATTCTTCCTGCTTCGTTAGTAAGAAATCAAGCAATGAACAATTTAATGCTTCTTTTGATTCAAATTCATTCAGTCGCATTTTCTTAACCAGATTATCCACTTTCGTAAGTTTATAGTCAAACGGGAGCGCTTCGTGATTTAATACGCTGAAACGAAATTCCCTGTCTTCTTTGGTTATAAGTCCCTCGTGGAAGTAGGAAATATAATCGTGGTAATTTTCATTGATATAGCCGTTACGAATCAGGTAAACTATTAGTTTTTCATTCTTTATGGCATCAAAAGAATCTATAAGCCCTATTTTTTCTGCGATTTGTTGTAATGTCCATGATTTTACTTCATTCTTTGCTATTTTTAATTCTTCAATTCGTTTTTTGAATTGTTCAATTTTATTATCTTTTTTGTCTTGAATGAAGCGCTCTCTTTCTTGGTAAGTTTTACTTGTATCAATTTCTTTTTCAATATCATTAAACGAAAAATTACTTTTTAATTCTACTTTATTTTGACGTCCATAATATGAATTATACTGATACTCATAATATCCTATTTTATTTGTTTTCAATAGAATATTGAAAGGGTTATCTTCTTTAATTTCAGAAAAATTATATTCTTTATCTCCAATATAAAATGAATATATTCCTGATAATTTCTCTATTACGGTATAAATATAAATTGCTCTTAATTCTTGAATATTTTTCAGACAAACATTTTCAATGTCTTCTATTCTCTTTTTAATGCTCTTAATTTCGGTGTTAATATCATCTATCCTCTCCTTGATTAAAGCAGGCTTACTTTCAAAAATTGTGAATACTTTCCCTTTCCCATTATGCAAATCCACAAAATCAGAAGGAAAGATATTCTTGTAGATTATCATTGCCAATAAATTGTCAAGGTGTAATTTGGAACTCAATTTTTCCTTGTAAATAATGTATTCGTTGCAGATATTTTTAAGTAATCTCATATCGTCAATATACATTGACACATCATCAATTAAATCCGGTGATATAGATTTTGTTTCGGAAGAATTATCCTTTATCAGCAGACTATGAAGCATAGCACCTGAATTTGAGGTATTTACCACTGGAATAACAGGTATAATAAAATCAAAAAACTTAGTCCTGTTTTTATCATGGAACATATCATCTTTGATTGCATAGATAAATACAACGCGCCGGTGAATTTGTTTTGAACTGTTTATCAAGATGTTTAACTCTCTAAGTTTTGTGAAAATATCGGGATTGTTAAACCGGTCTAAATCCTCCAAAATGACAACATTAAATTTGGTCACTTCAAAGAAATAAAGAATTTCATCCAGATGTTTATTCAAAATTGAAGAATCAATATCTTGACTTATTTCTATTTCGCCACTTTGAACATTCAATTTATTTAATTTTGAGTTATTGGCAATTCTAATTGACTTTGCAATCATTAAGCCAATACCTAAAATAATGATTGAAGGTAATAAGTATGATACAAAAGGGTTTGACAAATCTATTTCTTTCCAAATTGCAGTATTTTGGATAAATCTTGGATTTATGAATAGTAATAATGATATAAGCCAAATAATTGAAAACAAAGTTTTGATTAAAAGATTTTTGCCTCTGATACTTTTTATTCGCTTAAATCTGGAATCGGGTATTGAATGATGTCTTACATGATAAAACATTTGTTGCAGAATACTCAGTTCTATCAATCTGTCAATATTTACCTCTTTTCCATTTTTAGAATCATCATTATCTTGTCCTGTAAAATTATCGCTAAAAGAAGCAAGCGAGATATTCAGATAATGGTAACCGCGATGCTCCTTTTCAAATGTTTGGATAATACTGCTTTTACCTGAACCGTATGCTCCTGTCAGAGCAACATTCTTGATATTCTCATTTTTTAATGCCCACTCTAATGCGACGGAATACTTTTTATCTTCGTCTCCTTTACATATAGGAGTTAAGTCTTCGTATCCAAATGGATTCGGATTGTTGAAATAGCGATTAAGTATAAGCTCAAACTCACTTAACTTATTTATCAGAAAAGAAACGCATTGCACTATGAGCATTCTCATATATGTCGTAACTTTGTTCGACAATTCAGTAATTAACTTTTTCATATATATGGCATTAACATTGACAATTCCCTATATTTTCTCTACCAACTCCTTTTTTACTAACTCCCAAGCCGCTTCATTATTATACTCAACACCCTGTTTCAGCACCATACGAATATCCTCTGTAAATTCCTTGTCCGTCATTTTTTCAGTCATGTTTGCAAGAAACTGTTTCTTTGTAGGCGGTTTATCCACAGCATTGGTCATGTGAACCTTGTAACAATGAATAATTTTGTCAATATCCATTGTCATGTTAGTCAACGCCCAATACAAATCAAATAAATCCCGTCCTTTCTTACGTTGATACAAGGCTTTCAGTTTCGTGCCAAGCAATTCTTCTATTTCGTATCCGGTAATATGGCATTTCCCCGAAAACCAAGCGCTGTTCACATCATAAGGTATTTCTTTCAATCCGAAGATATTCAAATGTTCACGGGTGTTGATCTCTATTTTCAACCGCATATTGACTACCGGCTGCATTTCCGAATCAAAACGATAGATAACCGTATTGTTATGTATATGTTGCTTGACTGTTCGCTTGATTCCGAGAAAATCTAACTTTTCACGCATCCGTTTCAATATCGGATTGACGGGTTCGGAATTGATTTGTACCAAGTCAATGTCTTCGGAATACCGGATTTGGGGTTTGATATAGAGCTTGTGTAATGCCGTTCCTCCTCGAAAAGCCAGTGAGTTCTTCAGCAAATCGTCCGAATACATTTCTACAATCGCTCTTGCAATAACCAAATCCTGTTCTACCTGAGCATCCGTTGTCCAAGGCGCTACTGCCCGCCATTCTTCAATATATCGTTGTGGTATCATAAATCGCTTTCTATTTCCATATTTTTAATTACTTTCCACTTGCTGTTGATTTCTCCTTTTTTCTCCTTTTGAGGCGAGAGAGGTACGGGGTAAAATGTCCTTTCGTTCAATACGTTCAATAAAGCATCCGACAATTTTTCATTTGCAACTATTTGTTCCATGATGTATCCCAAACGTTGTATAGCCGCCGTATTCGTGTACTGCATGGCTATTTTACGAAGAGGAGCAGGTTTCATTTCTTCCGATAATTCCTGCAATACCGTTGTGATTCGATTGACCCCGAATTTATGGATGTACTCGAAAAACTCCAACGCCGTCAGTTCGGGCGATGAAACGTTGATGTAGCCCGCAGGTGTTTTACGTTGTATAATGCCGTCTTGAATAAAATTCTGCTTGGAATAAAAATCTATTTTGAGCTTGGCAATACTTCTTGGCGCCGGACTTTGAACGATGACGGTATATCCCATCGGTTGCTGATGGGCTGCACCATGCAATGCGGCAGCCGATAATAACGCCACATAATACTGTTTGTCCAGTGACTTCATCAAATCGTCAATAAACAGGTAAGGAGGAAGCATCCCCTGCTTTGAATATTCAGGTGGAATAATCACATAAAAGCCCTGCCGTATTTGAGCAATTTCCTTTTTCAATTTCAATCGGTATAGCCCCTGCTTCAATGTGAGATAAGGCAGCCCGAAATGTTGCTGCAATTCGTCGAGCGTAAGGGAATAACGTCCCTGTGCCCGAACTTCGGTCAGATACTTATCCAAATAATTATATGTACTGTTATCCGTCATGTTTGAAATTGCATTTAGATACACAAATTGTAACCTTTCGCAAAGGTACGCTATTTTTGAGATGGAGCAAAATAATAAAAAATAAAATCATGGAAAACAATTCTATACTCTCGTAAGCTAAATGTAACTATAAACAGAAAAAATATTTAACTTTGCCAGCGAATAATTGATAACTAATTATTATGGATGGTATAAAGCATTACATAAACAATTTCATTCAGGAACACAAATATCTTCTTCAAGGTATTAGAATAATCCTTATAGCCAATGTTATAAGTCAAACAA
>NZ_BAAHWV010000069.1:0-6402 GCF_054601255.1 Viscerimonas tarda
GCATCGCTCAAAAAACGGCGGTTGCCGTAAAAATGTTTGTATGCCTGTTCGCTTGCATAGCAACTCCAAAAGTCATATTTCGTACTTACTTTTTCTTGGTGCAACTTGTTAATGGCTCGTTTGCATTGGGCAAGAAAGCCGTTGAAACTCTCCGAACTCGTTGTGTGGGTCGTATAAATATCTTTCCTGTCATACTCCCGCATTATCCTGCGACATTCTTTTTTTGTCATAACCGTATTGTTTAATTGGATTTGAATTTATCAGGCTGCCATTGCTAATTTTCTCTTTATCTTCGGCATTTTCTTATTTACAAGGGCAATTATCCTGTCGTGGTACTCGGTGTTTTTGTTGCATACGCCCCTGCTTTGTACCACCCGCATTTGAGAGAGTGAAAACTCTACTGTTTCAATCTTTTGTCCATTGATACAGGCGGAAAGTATCAGGCTGTCGGGTTTCAAATGGTATTCGCTTGCAAATACGCAATGGTGCATTACATCGCCCTCTGTCATTATGTCTTCCACGCTGTCGAGTGTCCGAACTTCAATCACGCCATCGGTAAACCCGATACCGAAAAATTTGGATTTCATTTCCCTGAAACGAATTTCATCTTCCAATGCCTTTTCTCTTGCCTTTTCCCTGCGTTCCCTTTCCTGCCATTCCCGCTTTTTCTTCACATAACGGTCGTGTTCGGCTTTCAGGTCGGTGGGGCAAACATATTTAGCGTTGTGTAAATCCTTTCCGAAAAAACGCAACAAACCAATGTAATCACGCCATATAGAGGCGTCTTCTACTGTATAACCGTTGCGCAGGCAGATTTTGATTGAAGTCCAATAGTTTGTTATATGCTTAAAACCATTGTTTACAAAAAAATTCAACAAATTGATTTGTCCTGCTTTTAACAGCGTTTCGGCGTGATTGTCCGTCAATAAGGCATGGAATAAATCGAAAGGCGTAACCTTGTCAATAGGCTTTTTATACCCGCTGCGCTTTAATTCGGGGATTAACTTTTGGCGCGGATAAACTGCGGTCGGAATAGCATTGTATAACGGCTTTTCGGGACGTATTTCAAGAGCCGTCTCAAAACGCCATGTGTCTGCAAAACAGGTCAATGCCCTTAATCTGGCTATGGTTGCCGATTTGCCGTTGGGCGCAATCCACCGCTGAATGACTTCCGAATGGAAATACCGCGCCTTTTTTCCCGCTTTGGCATAAATTGTCAGGTAAAAGAAGCGCAACACCTGAAAGCCACCGCAAACGGTAACTGTGCAGAAATATTCGTAATCCCTGAATACCCGCCGTCTTGTGCCGTCTATTTGCAGTTTGGTATGGCAATGAGGGCAAACACATTCTTTTTCATCGCTGTTTTTGTCCTGCCACAAATGACCGCACTCTAAACAGGTCAAGCCTTTTTTCGTCTTTTTCGCAATATGCAGCATACAGTTTTGATATGCCCATTTTACCTGCGTTTCGGATATGGCAGGCAGTTTTTTACTCCATTCAAAAACCTGCTGTTGAAATTTGTTTTTCGGTTTCATAGGGCAAATAAATTTAGTTGGTTGGTAACTTCGGGTTGTTTCGCTTGGGGCTTGCGCAAAGGCTGTTTCAGTCGGTTGTATGCCTCATTTTGCGCCTGTTGCATTGCCTCTTGCCGTGCCTGCTGTTTTTCTTCGGCGGTTAATTCTACGGTGTGATTGACTACAACCCTGCAATCAAAATTTTTCCCCACTTCGATAGTGTCTTCATCGTAATAATGCACTGCCATCGAATAAATTTCCTCGTCTGCAAATCCGTTGCAACCGCTTTTCTGAACGGTATTGAAAATGTAGGTAATGCAGTCGTCAATGTTTTTGCCTGTCTTTGCGTAGGATACGGCAAACAATACATCCGTTTTTGCCCTGTTGTCCAAATAATTTTGGATTGTCTGTTTAAATACTTCCGTTGATTTCATATTTCCTTGTGTTATAATGATTAATAAAATTACCATTTGATAGCCCACCAACCGTTGGCAGTAGCGCCATTGGGTGTTATTGTGCATAATTCGCCCTCTACATAATTGTCTATCAGCGAATTTGTGATTTGTTCCAAATCCATTGCCGACAATGCAAGTCCTTTGCCGTATAACCGCCATTCGATTATGTTACCGCAAATTTTCTGTATGCCTTTTGATACGGATTGCCGTTTTGTTTTTACTGCTGTTTTCATTGTTTTACTTGTTTAATTTATTATCGTTTAACCATTTGTCCCTCTTTACTCTGCACCCCTCCAAAGTCGGGGCGACGGTTGAAAACAGTTTGCTGTCTGTATGTCGGTAGTCGTATTGATAAAAAACTGTATTCGGGCGGTGTGCAGGGCGGAATGTCGTATAATTTTCCTGTCCTGCCTGACAAACGGAACAACCGTTTTGATTGATTGAGTTTTCTGTTCTCATTGCTGTAATTATTTGATTGTTAATAAATTTCTTAATGCCTGTTCTTTGGATTTTGAGAAAATCCAACCTGCCTGTTTTTCGCCGTTGTACGTTAATCTTGGGTTAAACCGTCCGCCTAACGCCTTTAATTCGTCCTTAATGGGGCGAGTGTCGCCGAAAACGGCTAATGCCATTTGGGAGTAATCCGCTATCACAAAATCGCCTGTTACGGTTTCGGGCGTGGCGGTGTTCGTTTCTGCCTGAACCTTGTACTCCGCTTCGCCCTGCAATAGCAATGCTTCAAAGGCATCCATAAATTCGGGTGTTTCATCATTGTAATACATTCCAATCCCGAATTTTTCCGAAAGCGGTCGGGGAAGGTCTGTTTGTGTAAACTCCCTTGTTTCAATGTTGATTAAGTGGTAAATAAAACTGTCGCCCCTGTTTTCAACCCGATAAACCACATAGCGTTCCTTGCTCATTCCGTAACCGTAGCCGGTTACGATTTGATTTTCACTTAATACCTGCTTTGAGGTATCATACGTTTTCCCTGAAAATAAAACTGTTACTTTTGACATAATGAATTGTATTAAAATATTAGTAATGAAATAATTAAAATCAGTATTGCAATCGAAACAAGGGTAATAAAGAGGGAAAAAACCAAACTCAAAACCCGCAAAATCAGCCTCAAAAGTTTGTAGCCGAGATATACCCCCACTACTGCCGAGAAAGTACCGCCAAAGCCGAAAATCAGCCCGAAAACCACTGCCAAACCCGCTAATATCAAACCGATACTTATGTTGATTCCAGAGCGGAGTGAGTTTTTTTGTTTCAATATTTTTTCGTTGTTTCGCATAATCAATGACATTTTTTTTACTTCTGCTTCATCCGTCGCATCGGTCGTTTTTTTGTTTCTGAGGGCTATCCGGTGTAGGGTTTAGGGCTGTCAAGGTTTTTACAAAAAATACTACCCGAAGCCTGCGCAGGTGTGGAGATTTTTTGTAAAACCGAAGGCTTGACCTTGACAGCCCGTTAATAACCCGTAAGCACCTTTGCCCTCAAAACAAAAAATGACCACACACAGCGGCGGAATTGCAATAAATTATGTGGAATGATTATTAAGAGAAACAGCGAAAAAATTTATGACAAGGGAATTTGTTTTGTTGCCGTGCGATACGGCAATCTTTGCAAGTGTATGAATAACAGAAAATAGCGGCGTGTTCATACTCTTGCTTTTATTGTGCCGGAAACTTGCTTTGCTGTTTGGAGGGCAATGGAAAACGCAAAGCGTGTTTCGGCAGGGTGGAAATGAAAAAAGCCCGATTGAGTGTCGGGCTTCTGTGAATGAATGAATTACGATTTTAATTCCACCAATAATTTTGTGCAGGCATATATGTCCAAACGATTTTTACGCTCTGTTTCGGCGATTTATCCTTTCGTAAATGTTCCCGCAAAGCGGAATTGACAAATTGCCGGAAAACTTTTGCCTCCAATGTATTAACCCGATAACTGACAAAAATAAGGACTTCCATATTGTAATACATTGTTTGGCGTTCCTTGCCGTTGTTGTCGGTATAACGGTTATTGTAGCAAACATCGTCTTCCCAAAGCAAATGCTGATTGAAAATGCTGCGAAGATTTGCATCTACCTTTTGTACGAAACAGTTTAGCAAATGTGCGATTTCATACTTTGTCAAAAAAATTGTTCCATTGACTAACTCTACTTCCAGCGAAGGCGCTTTGCCGTCTTCGTAAATGAATTTGATACTTCCTTTTTCCATAATATTATTCCTCCTTCTTTTTAGTTGTTCTCTTAACCGTATGCTCTACGGACAGCAGGGCAAGGTTAAGTTTTACCGTTGTTTCCGTTTCCGTTGTTTCAAGGTCGCTCAAAAGCAGGTCGGAAATAATCTCGCCGCTTTTTTGCAACATTGATTTTTGCTGTTCTTCGCCGTGCCTGTGCAGTTCCGAAATATTACGCGACAATTCCCTGACTTTGGCAAAAGTTTCGATAATTTCTATTGTTCTTTCCGTTGCCACAGGGCTTTTCAGAATGGTGGCGAGCATATACAAGCCGCGTTCCGAAAAACTTTTTGCATTGTATTTTGCATGTTTCCCTCGCCCTGCATTTTCTAAGGTCGAAATTTTCGACCTTAAAGAACGCATTTCATCATCCGTCAGCGTAATAATATACCCTTCGGGAAATTTGTCGGGGTTGTTCTTTACCGCTTCGTTGATACGCTTGGTTTCAACGTTGTACAGTTCCGCTACATCATTGTCGAGGATAACCTGTTGTCCCTGAACAATGATAATTTTGTCTTTAATTCTTTCTAAATTCATGATTGAAATTTTTTAAATGAATATTATTGATTTACTGTATAATTATGCTATACAGGGAGTTATATACTCCAATAAGTTTTTGTGCCGTAAAAGCGGTTTATCACTGTCTTCCATTCTTTGGATTTCGGAAACAACCGTCAATTTGGTGTTGCTGTCAGTGTGCGTCCACAGGTATTTTAATATTTCGGACTGTCCGTCTTTATAGAGATACAAAGCAGTTATCTTTTCAAACCAGTTCAACTGCTGCCAGATTTCTTTCAATATGCCGAATTGTTCTTCCGAAATGTTTATGGAAAACGCATCTATAATGTTGATAAATGTTTTCAGAGAAACTTCCTCTTCTTTCATTCCATTATCCTTCATATTAAACAGTGTTTCCATTGTGGTCAGTTTGCCTGCGAGCATTGCCATATCTTTACCTACTTTCTCATCGGTAACGCGAGCGTAAATCTGAGTGGTCTTAATGCTGGTGTGTCCCAACATTTTGCTGACGCTTTCGAGGGCTACGCCTTTTGTCAATGCGAGCGTGGCGAAAGTATGCCGCGCGAGGTGCGAGGTTATGTTTTTGGTTATGCCGCATTTTTGGGCAATCTTTTTTAATAAAATGTTATACACTTGCCTTTGCGGTACAGGTAAAACCTTGTTATCGGGCAAAAGATTCTTATACTTGCTCATAATCATTTGAGGGATTTCCAAAAGGGGTACTTGAAATTCGGTCTTCGTCTTTTGCCGCTTGCCCTTTATCCACATTTTACCGTCAAACGACTGTTGGATTTTATCGTATGTCAAATTGAAGACATCAATGTGTGGCAAACCGGTAAAGCAACAGAAAATAAACACATTACGGGCTTCTTCTTCTTTTTTTCTGCTGGGAAGAAAGTTGATAAGTGTTTCCACTTCCGCCTGTGTCAAATAACCTCTATCTACTTTTTGAAATTGAATAGTTTCCGTAAATGGATTGCGCATTATCAATTCTTCATCGTAAGCGATACTGATGATATGCCGAAGACATTTCAGTTGTTTGATGCGTGTGTTGGGTGCAAAATCGTAGTTGGCGCAAAGGTATGCCTCGAAATCGGATATGAACTTTTTGCCGACTTCTTTCAGTGGAACATCTGACAGATTGTAATACCGCTGCATAAAATCGGCGAGGCGGGTGCGCGTGAGGCAATAATAGTCGTGCTGGGATTTGCAAATATCTACGCCTATCATTAATTTGCGTTCTTTGTTGTGCCGGTCGAACAACTCCAGAATGGTGTGCTGCTTGTATTCGATACCCAGAAAAATGTTTTTTATCCGCTCGGCGGTAACATAATTGTCGCGTTCCTGCAAATCGCGGTAAGCCTTGACAACGGTTGCCTTGGTGTTCTCAATAAGGGCGTTGATTTTGGTGGCTTCCGCCGTCCGTCCGGTTGCCTTGCCGGTTTCCACATCCCACAATTTGGGATTGACATCGCATTTCATTCCGAAACGCGCTTCCTTGCCGTCAACGGTTATCCGGCAATAGAGCGGAACATTTCCGTTGGTCTTTTGCTTGTCTCTTTTCAGGAAAAAGAGGACTTTGAATGTACTTCTCATAAAAACTCATTTTTTAAGTTACAAAATTACTGTATTTACTTTTAAATGAGTTCTATGCAACATAGACAATATCAGAC
>NZ_BAAHWV010000070.1:0-6383 GCF_054601255.1 Viscerimonas tarda
GTGGAGGAAGTTTAACACCTTCAATAAGTTTCGGAGTCGCATCATATAATTTTGGAACAGGAAAATGGGGCTATCTTGGTAAAAAAGGGAACAAGTGGTATGAGGATGTGGGATATGGAGCGGGAGCGTTGGGGAATTTGTCTGATGCCGTTTCTTTATTTGCAGGGGGCGGAAAAAATATATATGCAAATTCTGAAAAAACCCCTGATAGTGATGGCAATAAATGGGGACATCATTCATTGACATACAAAGATGGTAAAACTTCAAAAACATTAGTTTCTGTTGGTCCGAACTCTCCTGTTACTACAACTGATGAACTTGGGAATAAGTTAAGTATTTCTCAAATATACAAAAACTCAATTACAGGTGCGAATTTAGATTGGAATACCTATTATGGTAAATCGGGTACTTGGACCCTAGGCCTTAACAATGTAAGCACAAATGCCATAAACAGTTATGTGTCAGGTGTAACGCGGTGGGATTTACTTCTTAACAGTTGCGTGGGACATACAACGAGGGCTTTATGGTCGGCAGGCGTTCCAACCTTATATTTGTTCCACCCGCATACATTGAATGTTCAGTTAATGGTTAGACAGTTAGGGATTTATTCAAGTCCGTATTTATATCAAATTCCATAAAACTGAAATAATATGAATAAATTATTAGTAATAATATGTTTAGAAATGTTCGTATTCAGTTGTTCTCCTTTTCATAAATGTAATTCAAATAACAATATGGAACAAATAGTACAAGAACGACAAGTGCATAATTTTGCAGAAATTCCCACAGAGTTATTAAGTCATATAGAAAAAATGGGAATAGATAGTTCTTCAATACTTAATGAATATGAGGGAAGATATTTAAATTTTATTTTTAAAATAGACAATCAAGATTTTGACTTTATTGGGAAAAAGGTTGGTTTCAATTGGAGTAAAATAGATTTTTTTAAAGACGAAAGAGAACGCTTTTTCCGCAACTCTACACCTGTTGGCGGTACTATATTATACATTTTCAATGCCATCCAAAAAGCGGAAAGCGGCGGTTATGACGCTGCGATTGTGTATTGGAGTAAAATGTTTGTACCAACAAAAGATGTGGTAAAAAGGCTGAAAAACCAGCGTTAAAAAACGTCTATCATTGATGGGGAGACCAACAGAAAGAGCTGGATTGTTTGATTTAAGACCTGCAACTAATTCCCCCTTTTGGCGCAAGTTTGCAACTTGTGTCTAAAATACAGGCAGTTTTCAATCCCCGCTGGCACGGACATGCGAAAAGTACCCCTTTTGGCGCAAGTCTGCGACTTGTGCCTGAAATACAGGCAGTTTGTAACTGTTATGAAGAAGAAAAAAAGGTTAGTAGAGACATGATTATCAAAACAACTAAAACATATAACGACAAAAAATCACGCACAGGCATGATACCACAAACCGAAGGCTTCACCTACGACAACCTGGACAGGCTCACAACTGTTACCCACAACGGTGCGTCCGTTATGGATATTAGCTACCATGCCAATGGCAATATTGAATCCAAGACCGGCGTAGGGCAGTACGCCTACCTGTCGCCAAAGCCTCATGCTTTGACGTGGATAGAAAACAATGGTGGGACAGATCCGGCTTATGGCCAGAATATTACTTATACCAACTTTAATAAGGTTGCTACTATTTCCGAAAATAGAGGCTATAACGGCGTATGCAATTTGAGTATTGCATACGACCCGATGCAGAACAGACGGCAAAGTACCGTGAGCGGCAATGGTTATACAAAAACTACCGCATACTATGGGGATTATGAGACCGTAACCGGAGATGGAGGAGGGTTGAGACACTTGTACTACATATCGGGTGGAGACGGTTTGGCTGCTGTAATTGTAAGATATAGTGCATCAAATATCAAGGTGTATTATGTCCACAAAGACCACCTGGGCAGCATAATAAAGCTCACCGAAAGCAATGGCACGGAAGTTTTCAAAGCCAGCTACGATGCCTGGGGCAAGCAAACCGTTACCAACAATACCTTCAAGTTCTACCGTGGCTATACCGGCCACGAACACTTGCCGGAGTTTAACCTGATTAATATGAACGGGCGGGTGTATGATCCTGTTTTGGGCAGGTTTTTAAGTCCTGACCCTTATGTGCAGATGCCGGATTTCTCGCAAAATTTCAATAGATATACTTATTGCTTGAATAATCCGTTTAAATATACGGATCCTAGCGGGGAGTTTTGGCTGCTGTCGGAAACAATTGCGGGGCTTATAAGAGGAATTGGTCATGCTATACAAGGAAAAGGGATAGATCATATTTTTACAGATACCTGGAGGGCATTTGCAAACAGTATTAAAATTGATTGGGGATTGTATAAAGGTAGCTTCAAACAAATTATTTCCCGTTTTACGTGGGAGTTGCCACAGACTATTCTTGGAAATAATTGGTCTCATATTAGAAACTATATCGGACATGTGGACAAAGTGCGCTATCATGGTGGCGCGACCTATGTGATAAATGACAGGTCGAAGAAGAGCAATGGCGTTACCTTAGGATCCTATATCAATATAAATATTCGCGAGAAATATGATAATGATAAATATGGAAAAGATGGCGATTTTAAGCCATGGGCCAGTCCATTGTTTATGCATGAGTATGGGCATTATCTGCAAAGCCAACTTTATGGATGGAGTTATTTGTTTGAGATAGGAATACCAAGTATAAAAAGTGCAGATAAATCTGAAGAGATTGGTCAAGTTTACGATGTTGAAACAGGAAAATGGATAGTACGCAAAACACATGATGAATATTGGACAGAAACGGACGCCAACAGACGGGCGGCAGCTTATTTTAGTCAATATACAAAATGGGAAGGCAAGAAGTTTTATGGATATCCGATTATTAATGCAAATTTTAAATAACTCATAACCAGATACTAAGAAGATGGTTCTCAAATTAAAAATCATGAAGAAGCTATATTTTATTCCGGTACTACTTGCATTAGATTTTTTATTTACCGCATGTCCATATTTTTCAATGGAAGATGATTCTAGTCGTAGGGATTACATAACTATGTATAATCATTCAAATGACGATATATCATTTTATTTTTCACTATATCCTTCTGATTACGAGGGGGCTATATACCCAGATACTTCACTCATTTCTGAAGAAGCAAAATATCTATTGCAAAATACTATTAAAGAGAATTATAGAAAATTTGAAATATTACCGTTAGAATGGTGCTATAATAACTATAAAACAGATACCCTTTGTCTATATATATTTTCCACCGACACAATAGCAAAATATGACTGGGAAACCATCAGACGGGAGTACAAGATACTGAGACGATATGATTTAAGTTATCAGGATTTCAAAATGTTGGGGAATAAAATTTCATATCCACCTTCGGATGCGATGAAAAATATAAAAATGTGGCCACCGTATGGGACAGAGTAGATTAAAGTTCTTATCTTAGCAAAATAAAAAAGCGTTCTTTAAAGAAGTGTTCACAAAGACCATCTGGGCAGCATAATAAAGCTCACCGAAAGCAATGGCACTGAAGTATTTAGAGCCAGCTACGATGCCTGGGGCAAGCAAACCATCACCAACAACACCTTCAAGTTCTACCGCGGCTATACCGGCCACGAACATTTGCCCGAGTTCAGCCTGATTAATATGAACGGGCGGGTGTATGATCCTGTGCTGGGACGGTTTTTAAGTCCTGACCTTATGTTCAGATGCCGGATTTTTCGCAGAATTTTAACCGGTATAGTTATTGTTTTAATAATCCGTTTAAGTTTACGGATCCTAGCGGGGAATGGCTATTGGTAGATGATTTGGTAGCCATGGCTATCGGGGGGACTGTCAATTTGGTAGTAAACATTGTGCAGGGTAACATTCACGGCAATGTATGGGAATGTATCGGACAAGGTGCAGCAGCCTTTGGAGCTGGAGCAGCGGCCGGGGAATTAGCATTATATGGTCCCGCCGGTTGGGTTGCGGGAGGCGCTATCGTTGGAGCAACAAACACGTGGTTAGCGGGAGGCTCGACACAAGATATAGTAACAAACGGAGTAATAGGCGGAGTAGCTGGTTTAGCCGGAGGGTATGCCGGTCAATTGGGCGGAAAACTTCTTGGAGGTGTTATTATAAATGGGGCAAGAGTGACCAGCCCTGTATTGCAAGGAGCCATCACTGGCACAATTGGCGGAGCAACAGGCGGTTATGTTGGCGGGTTTACGGCCGGATACATAATGACCGGCGATTTGGCACAAGCGAATAAAGCCGGCTTGAATGGCGCGGCGTTTGGCGCTCCCATTGGCGGAATAAGCGGTTCCATCTCTGCTTACAGGCATGCCGTTAAAAATGAGATAAGTCCGTGGACGGGGAAACCAATAAATACACAATCTCAAACCACAACAGTTTATAGAGTTGCTTCAAGTCAAGAATATGCAGATATTCAAAATAATGGAATAAGAGTTAATCCTGATGGAGCTGGATATCAAGATGGAAAGTTATTTTATACTTCATACGAAGATGCTTTGAAAGGACAAGTATTGCTTCAAAAATATAATGGAGAATCTTTTATTATTGAAGTAGCATATCCAACAAATATTATCAATAATTCATACCATTTCACTCCAGATGGCATGAATGCGATAATGATTAATTCGCTAAACTTAAATAAATCAATATTAATTCGTTATAAATAATATGGTGTCTGCAAAAATTTGTTTTATAGGACAAAGGATATATTATAATCATTATAGACCTGCAATAGCAGTTCGAGATGATATGTTAAATTCTTGCGAGCTGAATTTTAAAAATAAAGACAAGGTTCATGGTGGCGAAGAAATTGAATCTGATATATTCTTTTTTCGTGAAGACTTGGTTGTAAATTATTTGTATGTTGGTAAATTTTTTTTAATGTACGAGGGTCCAAAAATTGTTGGACAAGGAAAAATTACCTTTGTGTAGCCCTGATGGTCTTTGGTTATTTAGAATACGCTAAATTTAGGAGATACTGCGATGATAAATACTTATAATTTTTTGATGCTAAATGGCTTTAAAGTAATAAGAGAAATAAAGTCCAACTTATTTGGAGATAATTGTCTTGTACTATCTAATAATATTATTGAATTACGATTTATTAAAGATAAAAGAATGCAATATATTGATATACGAAGTATCATTTTTGCCAAAGGTTTTTTTAAGGGACGGCTAATTAAATCCATTATGTATAAAATAGTATTTTTTAAACAAAAACAACATTCCATATTCACCTTGTTTATGTTGTTTTGTCTTGTACTCTTGTTTGGTTGTGAGGGATATAAATGTGCAATAGGGACAATTTATGATTCTACTACCAATCAAACTATTGACAGTGTAAAATGTGTAGTCTTGACAGGAACTGAAACTCAATTTTCTGATAGTATCGGTAAATATTCTGTTTGTAATGATTTCGGCGGGTGCGTTCCTAAATGTTTGGATATCCAAATTGAGTTTTCAAAAACTGGATATAAGACGAAGATTGTGATTAATCCGAACAATATCTATTTAGAGAAGGAATAAGTTGCTTCACTCGTTAACGCAAAAAAGGAAAAGAAAATGTTAGCAAAAACATGATTATCATAACCGAAGGCTTCACCTACGACAACCTGGACAGGCTCACAACTGTTACCTATAACGGTGCATCTGTGATGAATATAACCTACCAGACCAATGGCAATATTGAATCCAAGACCGGCGTAGGACAATACGCCTACCTGTCGCCAAAGCCTCATGCTTTGACGTGGATAGAAAACAATGGAGGGACAGATCCGGCTTATGGCCAGAATATTACCTATACCAACTTTAATAAGATTGCTACTATTTCCGAAAATAGAGGCTATAACGGCACATGCAATTTGAGTATTGCATACGACCCGATGCAGAACAGACGGCAAAGTACCGTGAGCGGCAATGGTTATACAAAAACTACCGCATACTATGGGGATTATGAGACCGTAACCGGAGATGGAGGAGGGTTGAGACACTTGTACTACATATCGGGTGGAGACGGTTTGGCTGCTGTAATTGTAAGATATAGTGCATCAAATATCAAGGTGTATTACGTCCACAAAGACCACCTGGGCAGCATAATAAAGCTCACCGAAAGCAATGGCACGGAGGTATTCAAAGCCAGCTACGATGCCTGGGGCAGGCAAACCGTTACCAACAACACTTTCAAGTTCTACCGCGGCTACACCGGCCACGAGCATTTGCCGGAGTTCAGCCTGATTAATATGAACGGGCGGGTGTATGATCCTGTGCTGGGACGGTTTTTAAGTCCTGACCCTTATGTTCAGATGCCGGATTTTTCGCAGAATTTTAACCGGTATAGTTATTGTTTTA
>NZ_BAAHWV010000071.1:0-6382 GCF_054601255.1 Viscerimonas tarda
GGGTCGGAAAGCATCTTTTGGAAGCTGTTTACATAAATGTCGCCGATTTCGCCCACCAGCAAAATGGCATCGCGGACTTTCTTTGCATCCTTTACCAAATCGTGTATGGCTTTGAGTTTGTCGTAATACTCTTTGCCCTGATTGTACAATTTTTGCACTTCCTGAAAATTTTTTATCACATTTGAAACTGTCGAGGAAGTCTGCACAATCTGATTGGCGGAGTTCACAATACTTGTCGCAATGTTTGCAGGGTCTGTTACCACAAATTGCGCCTTTACCTGTGCGGCAAAACCTGCCAGCACGATACTCATAATAAAAATTACCTTTTTCATTTTGATTGTTTTTTTAATTGTTAATTATTTTTATTTTCAATTCTTTTGCTTTCGGCTAACTGTTTGATAGCCAATTCCAAATTCCCGTCCAACTTTTCGGCTAAACGGAAAAGTTCCAGTTTTTCGGTTTCCTCGGTCGTGTAGGTATAGTATTCTTCGAGCGAAACCTCTGTTGCATAAACCGCCGATTGAACGCCGCCAAGACCAATCCAAACTTCCTTATATTTGCGGCTTGGATTGTTCGCCATATTGATAGAAAGCACCTGCGATTTTTCCTTTTCGGTCAATCCGAGTAATGCCTGAATACTGTCGAACTTGTTCATGTATTTTCTTTGGTCTAACAAAATCTTACAGTCGGCATTGTTGATAATACTCTCTTTTACAATGGGCGAAGCGATAATATCATCGACTTCCTGCGTTACTACGATTGCCTCGCCGAAGAATTTACGGACGGTTTTATACAGATATTTTATGTATTCTGCCATCCCTTCCTTCGCGATTGCCTTCCACGCCTCCTCTATTAGGATTAACTTCCTGATACCCTTTAATCTGCGCATCTTATTGATGAAAACTTCCATTATGATAATCGTAACTATCGGGAAGAGGATTTTGTGGTCTTTTATCGCATCTATCTCAAAGACAATGAATCGTTTAGACAGTAAATCCAACTGCTTTTCGGAGTTCAACAGGTAATCGTATTCCCCGCCTTTGTAATACGGCTCTAACACATTGAGGAAATTTGCCAAATCAAAGTCCTTTTCGCGGACTTGCTTTTCCTGCAAAATTTCACGGTATTCGCCACCCACAAATTCGTAAAAGGTATTGAATGAGGGCGCAATGCCGTTTTTCAACTTGTCAATGTACATACTGACAGCGTTGGACAAAGCAACTTCTTCTGCGCGTGTGGGCGGCTCGTTGTCGCGTTTCCAAAGCGTGAGAATGAGCGTTTTAATACTTTCCCTTTTTTCAATATCGAACACTCCATCGTCCGTATAAAATGGATTGAAGGCTATTGGATTATCTTCTGTATAAGTGAAATATACGCCATCTTCGCCGTTGGTTTTGCGGTTAATCAGGTTGCAAAGTCCCTGATACGAATTACCTGTATCTACTAAAACAATATGCGCCCCCTGTTCGTAATATTGTCTTACCATGTGATTGGTAAAGAAGGATTTACCACTACCCGACGGACCAAGTATAAACTTGTTCCGGTTCGTGATAATCCCTTTTTTCATCGGCAAATCCGAAATATCCAAATGCAGGGGCTTTCCGGTTAATCTGTCCACCATTTTTATACCAAAGGGCGAGAGCGAGGATTGATAGTTTGTTTCCTCTGTGAAGAAACAAAGGGCTTGCTCAATGAAAGTGTAAAAACTTTCCTCTGCCGGAAAATCCGCTTCGTTCCCCGGAATACCCGCCCAAAACAAGGTGGGGGTATCTACCGTATTGTGTCGCGGTTTACACTCCATCAAAGCCAACTGACTGCCGACATCGTTTTTTATCCTTTGCAGTTCTTCTTTGCTATCACTCCAAGCCATAACGTTGCAGTGGCAACGGATAGAGGTAAGTCCCAACGAGTGCGCCTCGTTCAGGTATTCTTCAATCCAAGCCTTGTTAATCTGGTTTTGGCGTGAATAGCGCGATAGCGAGTGCATATTACGCGCCTGTTTCTCAAAGCGTTTCAAATTTTCCGCGCCGTCATCTATAAACAGATATTGATTATAAATGTGGTTGCACGAAAGCAAAACGCCCACAGGCGCGGCAAAAGACAAACGGCAATCGCTTCTGTCCGTTGAGAGTTTTTCATACCGGTTGTCCGTTGCTACTTTGGATGGCAAGTCCTCTGTATCCGAAAGCGTGTGCAAACACATAATATTGTCGCCAATTCGCATTTCATCCGCACCCAAAGAAATATCCTGCAAACAGGTAGTGTTTTCCAATGACAATGAAAAATACTTTTCAATCAGTCCTGCTGTCCCATTTGTCCCGCCTGTCCCTGCGATTTCCTCACTTGTTAATCTTGTGAGCTTCACAAAACCGCTGTCATTGACAATACGCTCGAATTGCCCGACCGCCTCCAAAAATTTGGTTATCGTTTCCTTGTCCCGCACTTCTTTTGGAACAAGAAACCCGCGACATAGCGTATTGAAATTGCTTTGCGCCCGCATCCGCTCTTTGGTTGTTTTTGTCAGGAACAAAAAACAGGCGTGATTCAGGTAAGGGCGTTCATTAAAGTGCCGTTCAAAACTTCTTGAAAGAAAACTCAAATCGTCCTTTTGAATTTGACTTCGTCTTCTTCCTCCTTGCAGGGCATAGTCAAGCGAGCTTGCCTCTGCTCCTGCTTCGTTCGTCAGTTCGGGCTGGTAGTTTTCTTTGATAAACCAATCGGATTTATGCACAATACTGTAATTGGGTAAAACCTTAACCGCCTTTACCCAAGCCGAATGTATCGCCTCGTATTCGCTGCCGGTTACAGTAAAGAGTTCAGGCAATTCCACCCGAAACCCTACTGTAATATCCGCATCTTTGGAAACAATACAGCCGTTTTCTACTGCCAGCAACGGGAATTTGCTTTCCAGTGTGGCTGCTTTCATCACATTTTTCATACTTCCTTTTTCTTTTGGGTAAATAATCGGGAAAAGTTCCGGCGGTTGATAACATATCGCGGATGGTTGCTTCGAGCCTGCACCTTCATCAATCCGTGTTCGCCGTATTTACTGTTCAGGTGGAATGTTCCGTAAACCAATGTGAGAGCGGCGGTAATGCCGAAAATAATACAAATCCATTGATTAACGCCCACCATATACATCACTACGAACACGACAAACAAGCCGAGCAACCCGCCTGCGAAAATGAAAAGGTACTGTGCTTTCAGTCCTTGAAATTCCGCCGGTTTTCCTATCCCTTTGTTAATTGGAAATTCCATGTTCTTATAAGAAAAAAGAACGAAGAATAGTGGCTGCCACAATCAGGAAGATACATGCGCCAAACCAACTCGCCGCTGTTTTGCCGGTATCGGGGTCGCCGCTTGAAAACTTGCTATACACCTTAACGCCTCCAATCAAGCCGACCACAGCCCCAATCGCATAAATCAATTTGGTCGCGGGGTCAAAATACGAGGTAACCATTTGTGTAGCTTCTGTAATGCCGGCTGCACCGTTACCTTGCGCCATTGCGCTCACAGCTGTCATCAGAAGGGCGACAGCCGAAAAGAAAAATCTGAAATTGTTTTTATTCTTTATCATAATGATTTTTGAAAATACCGTGGGGAGGGATAATCCCCACGGCGGATTAATACTGTTTAACTCTGAATTTTAGTGGCGGGGTCGCAGACCCCTTTATTACTGCTTTCGCACGCTAACCATACTCTTTCTGCTTCATTTTTTACTGTTTTTAATCGTTTAATCTACATAATCGGCAACATCAAAATCGCCGTAATCGTAATTTGTACCGGAAGTTTCATCTTCCGTTTCAGGCATTACTTTTTGGATATTGCGTTCAACGACCGCTTTAATCCAATTCATTTTACCTTCGTCCCCCGAAACAAGCATCTCGAACATATCGGTATTTTCCAATTCGACTATCGTTCTGCCTGTTTCTTCGCTTACATCTTCGGGCTGTTCCATTACGGCTTTTACTGCCGTTTGCAGTTTGTCGTAATCAATACCCTCTGCCATGACCGCCTCATGTCCCAAAGTCCGACCCAATTCCGCTTCTTCTTCTTCGGCTTCATAATCTATTTCTTCGTCATCATCGTCAAGCGGGATACTCAAAATTTCGGGATTCGGCTCGTCTGCAAAAACCTCGTCCAATTCTTCGGACGGGATAATCCCAGACGGTTTTTCTTCGGTTTCGGCTGCAAAAATAACCGGTTTTTCGCTCGTTGTTTCCGTTTCTTCAAGAGTGGCAGGGGTTTGCAGGGGTTTGCTCCGGTCGGGCAGGACAAAGCGGCTTTTGCCCATCACATCATTGGCAACTTTTGGCTTTTCCGGCGGTGCGGTATCGTTGCCCTTTTTCGTGTCCGCTTGCTTGGGGTAGGCAATGCGGTAGAGCAGAAACAGGGCGGCGAGCATTATGAGAAGTGCAAGGAGTTTCATAAGGCTGCTGTTTAATAAATCCTTTTGTCGATAAAGGAGTTGACTATTTCCTCGTGATACTCCTTAAAATGCTCATTCAAAACATTATCAACATACTCATACAAAGTAATTTTACCTTGACCGACAATATGTACAATGTGTGAAATACGCTTGTGATGCTCCTCTCTGATATAGAGTGATTTTCCTAAACGGGCAGCCGGTGCATCCGTTTTCTTGATGTACGCTGACTTATAGTCTTGCGTTCTCCTGTCTAATTCTTCCTTTTTCATTTTTTTCTGTTTTTAAAATTCAATTAAATCCTTACGTTCTTTTTTGTACAAATCGTTGATTTCGTCCTTGTGCATTTCCAAGTGCTGTAACAGCACATTGTCGATATACCCGCCCACTGTAACATCCTTGTCGGCGATAACCCGCACAATTTCCGAAACGGTAGCATGGATTTTTTGACTGATATATACGCATGACCGAGCCTTTAACTCGTTTTTCTGCAAAAACAGGCTGCTGTAATCCACACTGCCACGCTTGCGGCGGACAGGCTCTTTTGTTTCCTTTGCCTCTTTGGTCTGTTCGGGTTCAGGCGCAGGTTCAACTGTTTTTTCCGATTCTTTGGGCGGAACAGGAGCGGCAGGCGGATTGCTCTGTTCATAAACCGATTGCAGCAAGGCGGCTTCGTCTATATCTTCCACCACCCTGCTTTTTCTCTTATTGTTTTCCATTATCGCGTAAATTTAAGATTTCACAAATTTCATCTGCCAAGACATCAATGTTGCTGCCTTTAAGCAGGGCTTTATCGGCTGAAAACAGCGTGGAACGGAAAATGCTGTGGCTGTCGCCCGACATTTCCTTGCGGAAACGGACGGAGTTGGGCAGCGAAGTTTTCATTATTTGCAGCCCCAATTCTTCGATTGCGTTTTCGTAAGCCTCATACAAAGGCGATTTTTCCCTGCCATCAACCATATTCCAGAACAGACGCAAACCTTTAATATTCCCTTTACCCACGCTGATAAGTTTTTCATTCAAAAGTGTGGCGTATTGCAGGGTGCTTTCGAGAACAAAGCGGTCTGCGCTAATCGGCGTAAAAATATAATCCATTGCCGCCAGCGTTTTGATAACGCCGCCGCTGTTAAGCGTTCCGGGCAGGTCGAAGAAAATCACATCAAACTCCTTTTGGGAATTTTCCATCAGGGTTTGTGCATCTTCGACAGCGGTTTCGGGCTTGCTGTCCCTGACAGGATAGGCTTTTATTCCGAGCGAGCGGAACATATCATACGCCATCCGCTTGAAATAACCGTCCTTCACAATCAGTTCGCCGTCGCGCTTGCGCTCTTGGAAGATACTTAATTGCGGAAAATCGCAATCTACTACGGCTACATGGTAGCCTTTTACATAATGCAGGTAACTTGCTGTCAGTACTGTTACCGCTGTTTTGCCCATTCCGCCCTTTTGGGTGGAGAAGGCGACGAATAATGTTTGCTTTTTCATTTTACTGAATGTTTTAAATAAATGAATAATTAAATAACTATTGATAACTGTCTGTAAATCATTACTGAACTGCCGATTTGCGTTTTTGTTTCGATAAATAAATGTTTCCGCATTTCAATACCACAATACGACAGCAAGTCAGCACAACAATACTGATTTGCGTCAGTACGACAATATTGACTGACGTACTTGTTTGAGCAAGTCCGTAAAGCATTGCTTCAATGCTGATTTGCTTCTTTTTCGATTTATTTCCTTGCTTACTCATTTCCGTATTTCTTTACTTTCATATTTATTCAAATCACTGTTTCCGTAAATCCATATTTTCTTATTTCTGCAAATCTGCGTTTCATTATTTCCATTAATAATTACTGATTTACGGCTGCAAAGGAATATAGAAAAAACTGTGTATTTATCTGCCTTTTAACAAGTGGCAGGGGTTTGCACCGAGAGTGGCAGGGGTTTGCCACCCCC
>NZ_BAAHWV010000072.1:0-6098 GCF_054601255.1 Viscerimonas tarda
TTGTCTATGAAGCTGCCTGCCGGTTAGCTGCCGGCTATAAGGCTATCGACATGCTGACCGTTATGGAACAGCTGCGTAGCGACGGCTTGCTGGAAGAAGCAGGAGGAGGCTACGGCATCGCCCGCCTGACCAACAGCGTCGCTTCGTCGGCGCATCTGGAATACCACTGCCGGATTATCAAGCAACAGTACATCCGGCGCAAATTCATAGAGATTTGCCTGATGGATTCCTCGCTCGCCTTTGACGAGACGGAAGACATTGACGATATCCTGCATGGAAACTCCCAAAGGATGGAGACATTGCAGGAAGCGGTTATCGGACAGGGCGACGTAAAGCCTTTAAGCGAAATCCTGAGCCTGACAATAGAGGCGATGTACCGCCGCAAGGCACAGGCGGAAAAAGGCGTACAGCCGGGAATAACGACAGGATTGGCCGATTTGGACAGGATAACCGGCGGCTGGCAGAAGTCCGACCTGATTATCCTGGCGGCGCGTCCGTCGATGGGAAAAACAGCCGTGGCGCTGCATTTTGCACGAAAAGCGGCTGAGGCGGACGCAGCGGTAGCCCTGTTCTCGCTGGAAATGTCGGACATAAGCCTTGGGAACCGGCTGCTACTGTCCCGGGCGGATGTGGATGGCGATAAATTCAGGATCGGGCGGTTAAGCGGACAGGAAACCATGGAGGTGGAAAACGCCGCCGCGAAGCTGTACAGCCTGCCTGTTTATGTGGATTCAAACGCAGCGGTTACCATGGGATACATCCGTAACCGCTGCCGGATACTGAAAAAGAAGGGACAATGCAGTCTGGTTATTATCGACTACCTGCAATTGGCAGTAGAAAAGGGCGACCGCAACCGCAACCGCGAAAACGAAGTCAGCCAGATGAGCCGTGAAGCAAAACTGATAGCCCGTGAATTAGATGTGCCGGTTATCCTGCTTTCACAACTCAGCCGCGAAGTGGAAAGGCGCAATAATAAGATACCCGTGCTGGCTGACCTGCGCGAGTCGGGAGCGATAGAGCAGGATGCGGACATGGTGGTTTTTATCCATCGTCCGGAGTATTACGACAGGAACGCCGAAAAAGGCTACGGCGAACTGATTGTGTCCAAGTACCGCAACGGTAAGACCGGCATTGTCAAGTTCAAATACAACGAAAGCCTGACAAGGATTTACGATTACGATACGAAGGGGTACGGGAACATGTTTCCTGCGGCAGGGACTCCATTTTAAATAAACAGGGATATGGAAGAAGAAGTCAGGGAGGTAAAAGAAAAAAGTAAAGAAGAAGAAACCGTATCGTTCAAAACTTCGGAGCGTATGATGTACGGCGTACTGGACTACGAGGGCAACGAATTGATGGCTGCCGTTACCGGATATAATTTGGACGTATCCTTCAATATGCGGCTGATTCATTCGCTGGCGGATGCCGAAAGCTGCGCCAATGCCTTGGCCGACATATTCTATCAGGCATTAATGGAAAAATTACTGGCCAAGCAAAAACCTGAAGCGGACAAACAGGCTATTCTTACAAAAAGACAATTAAATGGATACGGAAAAAGACAGCAGTCAACAGGCGGAAACGGAAATCCTCGCCCTCAAGCTCCAACTGACGGAAACGCTGAAGGCGGTTATGGAGGAAACGGCGACGGCAACATTTGACGACCGTTTCGGTACGCACCTTTCGCCGGCGCCGTTACGGGCGGTTGCCGTCAATGCCGCCAAAGCCTTGATGGAACTCTATCCCGTCAAGCATATCCACGAGACCCGGCTGCGAATTGAGGGCGAAGGCGGCGTGGTATTCAACGTCATTGTACCCGGAACAAAAACAAATGGTAATGATAATGAAGAAAAAGACGAGATTTCGATTGAGCCGGAAAACGGCTGAAAGGGCGATTTATATCGCATTGGTCATTGCATTGGCCGTTTATGGCTTTTGGAACAGCGAAGCAGCCGTAGCGCTTATTACGGCGGTTAAGGAGGCATTTTCAATTTTAATCCAATAAACAACAGATAGACTGAATTATTTCGTAATTTTTAATTCGTAATTAAATATGACACAGGTAAAAACATTTGTCGTGGACAATTTCAAGGCCATTATCATGGTAGTTTCCTTTATCGTGACCCTGTATGTGCAGCATACGGACAATACCGCCAGGATTACGGAACTGGAGGCGCAGTGCAATACGCTGGAACTCAAAATCAAGGACCAGTACGAACGGATTGATGAAATCAAATTGGACAAGGCGGTATTCGAGGCAAATATGGCGCAGTTCGCCTCCATTCAAACCGACCTGCGCGAAATGCGGGCGGATATCAAGGAACTCTTAAAAGACAAAAGGCGATGAAACTAAACTGTATTTTGATAGCGGCGGTTGCTTTAATGAGCAGCGCTACATTCTTCCTTTACCGGCATGGCAAACAGTTGGAAGCAGAACGAAACACTTACAAAGGCAATACAAATGCCCTGCTATCAGAAGTAAAACGAATGAAGATTGATTCCGCAACAACGGCGGTAGATGTGAAAACGCTGAGCCTGATGGTGGACGAATACGAACTTTACAGGACAGCGGATTTGGAGAAAATCAAGCAAATGGGCGTGGAACTCCGCAACCTGAAAATGGCGGCAAAGCACGAACTGTCCGTCAATGCACCCCTTGAGGCTGACTTGCGAGATTCTGTCGTTATCCGTGATACTGTCCGTATTGCCGTGAAAGCCGTTGAAGTGAATACGCCCTATTTGCAGGTTAGTGGCATTATTGAAAACAATCACTTGTCGGGAAATATCCGCCTGCCTGTTACCCTGCGGCAGGCGGTCTGGATTGAACCGAAACACCGCTTCCTTTGGTGGAGGTGGGGCGTTAAGGCGGTGCATCAAACGATTTCCTCCGACAATCCGCATGTGGAAATCAACTATTCGGAGGTGGTGGAGATAAGAAGGTAATTTGTGATTCTATTTTTGTATTCTTTACTTCATTGTATTAATCCGGTAAATTGTATTTGCCGGATTTTTTGTTGTGTGCCGTGCATGGCAATTAACTTGGTGGTGCAAGTCCACTATGGGGGCAGGTAGTAGCCAACCATTAGCTCAAGGCAAGGGTGTCCATCGTGAGTTGGAATCTGAAGGAAGCCGGCGGCAAAGTTCCGAACCGAGGAACACGAACGACATCAGGCATATCCGGTTGGACGAGTTTGCAATACAAAACGAAGTCCTATTACTACCCGGAAACCGGAGTGTAAATGTTGCGGTTGCATGGGATGAAAGTTAATTGTCTTACCACGGGAGGTCTCACAGACGTGCGGAGAAGTATTTCAGAAGCACGGCTAACAATTGCTGTGAGAAGTCAGCAGAAGCCATAGTAGAAACGGATACGAGCCTGTGAAAGAGAAAAAAAAACAGGAAGTCTCACGAAGATTTGAAGGGCAGAACTTTAAGAAGTGTAATAAAATTTTAGTTACCAGATGAAAGGAAGAAAGCAGAAAATATCGGAAGATACCTGTCCGCAAAAGGATAGAGCGGCACTCGAAAGCTACGCGGGAGGGCAGACTTTCCTATGGATGACGGAATCGGAATACACAAGGGGGCAAGGAGAGCGCAATATGCTTGAGTATGTACTTTCACCCTCGAATCTGAACGCCGCCTACCAACAAGTGGTGCGGAACAAAGGGGTAGGGGGGATAGATGAAATGGAAGTTAGCGAACTGAAAGATTATCTGAGAGGACACAAAGAGGAATTATTGCAATCGGTATTGAACGGGAACTATCAACCACAAGCGGTCAAACGGGTCGAAATACCCAAGAGTGATGGCGGCAAACGGCAGTTAGGCATCCCGACGGTAATTGACAGGTTGATACAGCAGGCCATCCATCAAGTATTGACACCGATTTACGAGCAACAGTTTTCGGACAACAGCTACGGCTTTCGCCCGAAACGCAGTGCTCATCAGGCATTGAAGAAAGTCCGGAACTATGTTGATGCAGGGTATGACTTTGCAGTAGATATGGATTTGGAAAAGTACTTTGACACAGTGAATCAGAGTAAACTGATAGAAGTGTTGTCGCGTACAATCAAGGACGGGCGAGTCATCTCGCTCATCCATAAATACCTGAGAGCAGGCGTAGAAGTAGGTGGGAAGTTCGAGCCGACAGAACAAGGCACGCCTCAAGGCAGCCCGTTAAGTCCGTTGTTGGGGAACATCCTGTTGCACGAGTTGGACAAGGAGCTTGAATCACGCGGACACGCCTTTGTACGTTATGCAGACGATATGATGATACTGTGCAAGAGCAAACGCAGTGCAGAGCGTACACTCAAGCACATAGTTCCCTACATCGAAAGCAAGTTGTTTCTACGGGTAAACAAAGTCAAGACGGAGATAGCGCATGTATCAAAGTTGAAGTTTTTGGGTTACGGTTTTTACAGGTACAAAGGTAAATGCCGACTGCGCGTCCACCCTAAAAGTATGTCAAGGATGAAAGCGCGGTTACGCGAAATCACCTCTCGCAGCAACGGGAAGGGCGACGCATGGCGCAAGGAAACGGGCAACACCTACATAAGGGGCTGGGTCAATTACTATAAGTTGGCAGATATGAAGAGCGCACTTGAGAAAATAGATGAATGGTATCGCCGACGGTTACGGATGGTCATTTGGAAACAGTGGAAACGGATAAAGACCAAGTTCGCCAATCTGATTAAATTGGGGATGAAGAAAGCGAAAGCGTGGGAATATGCCAATACGAGGAAAGGCTATTGGCACACCGCCAACAGCCCTATCCTAAGTACATCTATCTCCAACGAGCGATTGAAACGAGCAGGCTACATTTTCTTTACCGATTATTATTCCAAAGTAGCCCCCGTAAATTAAAGAACCGCCGTGTACCGAACGGTACGCACGGTGGTGTGGGAGGTCGAAACGGGAAATAATCCCGTTTCTCCTACCCAATTTCATCGCGAAATATTCGATTTTATATTATTTAGACTGAACTTTGCACTCCATTTTCAATAATAACTTAAATAATATAGATATGCTAAACGGAACAATTTTATTGGAGGATTGTGTGAACGGATTTATTTTTCATTGCCGGTATGAGAAGAATTTAAGTCAAAAAACGATTGACGCCTATTCCATTGATTTAAAACAATTTCAATCGTACATTAACGAACAGAGCGTAAATCAGGATATTAGCGGAATATCAAAAGAGTTGATAAAGATTTATTTGCAAACGATTTACCATTTTAAACCCAAAACGGTTAAACGGAAAGTCGCCTCATTAAAAGCCATGTTTAACTACATGGAATATGAAAATGACAATTTCATAAATCCATTTCGAAAAATAAAAATTCGCTTCAAGGAACCCCAAACGCTCCCGATAGTAATGACAATCAGCGAAGTAAAAAAGATATTTGATGTTTTATACACAGACCTGAACGGCAATACAAAAACGGAGAATTACACTTACCTGTCGCAAATCCGCAACATTGCCATTATCGAACTGCTTTTTGCAACCGGCATGAGAATTTCCGAATTATGCAACTTAAAAGTACCGGATATAGACCTGAAAACAGGAATCATTAAGGTTTTCGGGAAAGGGAGCAAGGAGAGGGTTATTCAAATATGCAATCCCGACATTAAATCATTGTTAAAAAAATACCGGAAACTGTGTAGCAATCATGCGAATAGCGACAATTATTTTTTTCTTAATCGGCTCAACCGGCCTGTTTCAACACAATCAGTGAGGTTAATGCTACACCAGTATGTTCCAAAAGCGGGAATTACAAAAAATGTTACACCGCATACTTACCGCCACACATTTGCGACGTTACTATTGGAAGAGAGTGTCGATGTCCGGTATATTCAAAATATGATGGGGCATAGCTCCATTACCACAACTCAAATTTATACGCACATCAATATCGAAAGCCAAAAAAAGATTCTTGCGGCGAAACATCCGCGCAGGAAGTTGAAATTTACTATCGGCGAATAATTGATAACTAATTATTATGGATGGTATAAAGCATTACATAAACAATTTCATTCAGGAACACAAATATCTTCTTCAAGGTATTAGAATAATCCTTATAGCCAATGTTATAAGTCAAACAA
>NZ_BAAHWV010000073.1:0-5628 GCF_054601255.1 Viscerimonas tarda
ATACTCATGTATCTACTTTTTTGAATTTGCAAATACAAAAATACACCTGTAACCCTTCTTTTACAATACCGTTGCAACAAAGTCGTTTCTAATATAAATGGACAAAACTTGAATATTCCCGTAGAAAATATGGATATGCCTTTCTTTTTTGTAACTAATTCGGATTTGCGTTGTAAACAGGTATTCATACCTGTCAAAGAAGTGGATAATTATACTGCTAGTTACTTAAACAGCATGAACAAGAAATACTGGAAAATCCCTAGTAACTAGCCTCAATCGCTGCGATGAAAAAGCTTATTATACTATTGCTTTTTAACTTATATTGCCTTTCTGTTTCCTCCCAAGGGAAGTCTGAGGAACAGAGATTGTCCGAATTTGTTGGCAAAATCAATACTTTCAACAATTTGTATCCGCAGGAGAAAGTGTATCTACATTTTGATAATACCGGCTATTACAAAGGCGAAGCTATTTGGTTTAAGGCTTATGTAGTTTCTTCGGGCGACAACAAGTTTACGAACATGAGCCACGTGCTGTATGTCGATTTTCTCAACCCCGCAGGTTTTGTTGTAGAATCGAAGAAATTGAAAATAGAGGACGGACAGGCGCGTGGCGAATTTCAGATTGCCGACAGCATCAATAGCGGATTCTTTGAGGTCAGGGCTTATACCCGCTATATGCTGAATTTCGGCGAAAATTGTCTCTTTTCTCGCGTTTTCCCTGTTTACGATTCTCCCGAAAAAGCAGGAGATTACGGAAACAAAATCATGACTGAACGGGAAAAACATAACATGATTACTTACATCGAAAAAGATGCCGATAAAAAAGTACCTCAACCCTACAAAATAGCATTTTACCCCGAAAGTGGCAATCTGGTAAAAGGACTCGCCAGTCGCGTAGCATTCAAAGCTATAGACGAATACGGGCAGAATATCGAAATAGAAGGCAAAATATTCCGAAAGCAACGGGAGCAGGAGGCTGTTGCCTCTTTTGCCTCGGTACATGAGGGAATGGGATGCTTCGATTTTACGCCTGACGATTCGGAATATGTGGCCGAATTTTATTACAACGGCAATTATCACAGGGCCAGTCTTCCCAAAGTTAGTGAAGAAGGCTATGTGATGAATGTCAACAATTTGAATGACAAACACCTATTGATACAGGTTCAAAAAACATCCGCTATAAATCCCGACACGCTTGGTCTGGCTATCTTGTGCTGGGGAAAAGTGCATGTATTCAGAACCATACATCCGGAAGATACGCTTTTTTCTCAACGAATAGCAAAGGAAAGCCTTCCTACGGGTGTAAACCAGCTAAGGCTTTTCGACAAAAACGGTTCCGTAATAGCCGAGCGATTCATTTTTATCGACCACCAAGATTACAAAGCCAACAGCCTGACGTGCAAAACCGACAGAGAAAGCTACGAACCATACGCCCCCATCCGCATAAACTTTCAGGCCACCGAAGCCAACAACCAGCCCTTGCAAACAACTTTTTCCGTAGCTGTAAGAGACGGCGAATCGGAGGAGTTGACATACAACGACGACAATATTGTTACCAATCTGTTGCTGTCGTCCGAATTAAAAGGCTTTATAAAAAATCCGGCCTATTACTTCAAACAAGATGACACCGGTAGCCGCTACAAACTCGATTTGTTGATGATGGTGCAAGGCTGGATCCGTTATCCATTCAGAAAAGGCAAGATGAAATATGAAATTGAAAAAGGATTGGGTTTCTCGGGAAAGGTACTTACGGCTCCCGATAGACTTGGCCTACGAAAAGAAATGGGAAATGTTCAACTGAAAGCATGGGCGCTGAACGACAGCTTAAGCATTTCGGGCACAACGGTGGCCGACAGCAAGGGTCGGTTTAATTTCTTTATCAACGACGATGTATTCGGCTCCTATTCGTTGGCTATTCAATCCAACGAATTACGAAAACGGGGTAAATACAAAGACCGGTGGTTTATCAAAAACAGTAATATCCTCCTCGACCGCATCGAATATCTGGAGCCCAAAGCATATACATTTTACGAAACCAATATTCCATTTCCGTCAGGCAAAAATTATTCTACACCTTCATTCGAATCCGATACCATATTGGGTATGAGAGGATTGCATCTGCAAGAAGTAGCCGTAATAGCGAAGCGAAAAAACAGGAAAAAATTCAAAATAGAAGATTATGCCCCTGCTGTTACTTTGGATATGTGGGACGAAATGGATAGGCAAATTGATTTACACGGACGGTGGTTGAATGAATGCAGACGCCACATTACCGATCTTCCGCCAAGTATGCCGGAATTCGATAATCAGCCTGTTCCGGCGGACAGGTGCGTTAAAAGCTTCGGACGTATTATTAGCAGTAGCTTAGGGATGCCAACCTCAACAGATATTCGGTTTTTATACACCAAACCTCCTCAAGGAGTAAGAATGTATTACTTGGACTACATTGATAAAATAGTGGTATATACCGATAGAAACCTGCGCGATAAAACGGTGTATGAAAAGCCGAACGAATCGTGGATTGCCGACATCGTGTGCCAATATATTCCCTACAAGAACGATTACCATCGCCCAAATGTAGATGGCATCCGCTATACCAAGTTATACGGTTATGCAAAACCCAAAGAATTTTATCACCCCGATTACAGTATAGTCCGCCTGCCCGATGAAAGAGATTTCCGCCGTACCTTGTATTGGAATCCCGATGTGAAAACGGATAAAGCAGGAAAAGCAACTATCAGTTTCTATAACAATGGCTCGTGCAAAGAAATAAATATCAGCGCCGAGGGATTGACAAATGAGGGTGTGCCGATGGTGTTTAGTGAGTAAATTAAAAATAACAGGAAAATGACGATTAAACGATTATTAAAGAAAATTTTAGTATATACAGGCTATTTACTTGTTGTCATCGTTTTGACAGTAATCGTGCGTGTCTTTTTCTTTGACAAGTATTCCATACCATCCCAGTCCATGTCGCCTGCAATTGAGGCGGGCGACCAGATACTGGTTAATAAGCTGATACCCGGCGCACGCATCATCAAGAGTTATGATTTTATCAAAACAGAAACCCGCCCCGATATTTGGCGGGCAAAAGCCTGTCGCAGTATCCGGCGCAACGATGTGATGGTGTTTAACTTTCCCTATTCAAAGAAAAGGAACAAGATTCAGCCCGATATGAGTACCTATTATGTAAAACGTTGTGTGGCTATTCCGGGCGATACATTCTACATAGACAATGGTATTTACAAGGTAAATGGCGTTTCGGATAAATTAGGAAATTACGAAGCGCAGCTAAAACTTTCACAACTACAGGATAAAGATATACCGCAAGGAGGGTTTCAATGCTTCCCTAAAAAAAATAACAACTATTACTGGACAATGAAGCGCTTCGGTCCGTTGTATATACCTCATCAGGATGAATGCCTGGCTATTGATCTGGTGAATATAGCCCTGTACAGGAATCTGATAGAATACGAAACAAGCGGAAAAATCAAGCTTGAAGACAACAAAGTCTCTTTGAATGGTAAAGAGATAAAGGAATATACATTCAGCATGAATTACTATTTTATGGCAGGCGATAACGTATTCGATTCCCGGGATTCCCGCTACTGGGGCTTGTTACCCGAAGATCACATTGTAGGCAAAGCCTTTGTTATCTATAAATCCAAAGACCTTCAAACAGATACATACAGGTGGAACAGGTTTTTTAAATCAATCGAATGAAACTGGTGTTGCGCTATATCAACTATTTGTGCCTGATACCATTTATGATGGCGCTGTCCACCGTTTTTGTTATCGATAACGAATTGGCGAATGGTACAGTTAGCGGCAAATATTTTTGGTTTTATACTTCAATGGCCTGGGTAACAGCAGGTACAATTATCTCATTTTTTATTAGCAGGAAGTCTGTTTATTTGAATATAACAGATTTTCTGCTTATTCTTTTTGGCATCACCGGATTACTTTCATCCTACCTGCAAAACAACACAATTAATACACGATTTATCCTGTTCGTATTGTGTTTTGTTCTCTATTTCTACTTCCGGTTTATTTTATCGGGCTATAAGTCAAACCGGTATATTCTGCTGCTTTTTCTTCTGATAACCGGTTTAATTGAGGCTATTTGGGGACTTCGGCAACTCTACGGCTTTTCCAATTCACAACACAATTTATTTAAGCTGACAGGCTCATTTTTCAATCCGGGACCTTATGCCGGTTATTTAGCCTTGATTGCGCCCATTGCATTTTATTACCTGATAAATTATTACAAGGTTTTCAGGCATAGATTGAGCAAAAGATTTTTAAGTTACTATATCTACTGGGCTGTCTCCCTGCTGACTTTGCTTTGTATCCTGTTATCACTTCCGGCAGCGATGAGTAGGGCTTCGTGGCTGGCGTCTGTAGGAGGCTGTGTATTTATCGGGATAGTATGGTTGTCGAAAAGAAGAAAATTATCCCATCTTGTCCGAAACTACAAGAAAAAGCTCATCTTATCACTCCCGGTAATTGTTTTGGCATTAATTATTGCAGGATTTGGCATATACCAGCTAAAAAAGAACTCAGCCGATGGACGGGCATTGATGTGGAAAGTGGCTACACTCACATCTCTTGATCATCTGGCAGGTGTTGGGTTGGGCAATTTCTCCGGCAGTTATGGAGATGAACAGGCAAGCTATTTTGCATCGGGACAGGCTACGGAACAGGAGGAGTTTGTTGCCGGAGCGCCCGAATACGCATTTAATGAATACTTGCAAATAGCCATTGAGCTGGGCATATTCCCCTTTATTCTATATTTGGCAATCGTTACCGGTACATTATATTTTGCTGTAAAACAGAAGCGGATAGCTGAAGCAGGGGCTTTGGTCTCGTTATCAGTCTTTGCCTTTATGTCGTACCCATACAGCATTCTGCCGTTTGTTATTGTGCTTGTGTTCCTGCTGGCTTCGTGTTCAGCCTCAAATAAAGGGCAGCTTGTAGCCGGAAAAATCGTAACAGGAATTTTTATCTGCTGCTTGGCTGTTCTTGTTCCCATTTGTGTATTGAACAGGTATCCAACTCACGAAGCATACACGGATTGGCAGGAACTTAAAATGCTGTACAATATGAAGCTCTACAAAGAAGTTGCAAGCGATTATGAAGAACTTGCCCCTTACTTGAACGATCAGTCGGCATTTATGTTTGAGTACAGTCAAAGCCTGTCTAAAACAGGAGAATACGAAAAAAGCAACGACATTATCAGGCAGGCAACCCGCATCAGTAGCGACCCCATGTTTTACAACATTATGGGTAAAAATTATCAGGCGCTACACCGGTACGATTCGGCAGAAATAAGTTTCAGGAAAGCGGCAAATATAATCCCCAACAGAATTTACCCTTATTATCTGCTCGCCAATATGTATATGGAAGCAGGAGACACTCTGAAAGCCCGAAAAACTGCGTATATTGTACTGGCAAAAGAACCCAAAACCCATTCAATGGCGGTAGAGGAGATGAGAAAGGAAATGCGGAAAATAACCGGTGATATTCCTCACTGATAGATAGAAACGACTTTGTTGCAACGGTATTGTAAAAGAAGGGTTACAGGTGTATTTTTGTATTTGCAAATTCAAAAAAGTAGATACATGAGTAC
>NZ_BAAHWV010000074.1:0-5435 GCF_054601255.1 Viscerimonas tarda
ACAGGCGGTAGTAGTTTTCGATTTCACAGTCGAAAGTTTTACCGATTATTTTAAACACGGTTTTCAGCGGCGTTTTGCCGAAACAACCCGCCTCGTGCAGTGCATACACGAGTTCGACCAGTTCCATTGAGCCGCCCTGCCATTGCAGGGTTTCGGTTGCAGAATGGCTTTGCGCCGTCAGTTGCCGCTCGCAAAAAGCAATCTGCGTATCAAGGAGATACGCCGCTTTTTCAAGATATGCCAACGCGAACCCGTTTTTTTAAAACCGTCCGGCGACTGCCAACAGGCAAGTTCAGTCCGTGCAAAACACAAAGAGTTGTACAAGACAACCCTTTTCTTTTTCGCGCCCGCCTCAAACACTTTGGCGGCAAACGCATTATACGACTGTTCCCACTGCTTGGCGGAAACTTTTTCTCCTGCCGCGGACTCCGCAAACAGGGAAAACAACTTTGTTTTAACAAATTGTTCCATTACTTTGATTATTAAGTGATTTATAAATAGCATCGCCGGATTTCGCCGCCGACAGTTAATAATCTTGTTTTTGCACAATTTGTCCACTATTTCCTATATCATCTCATTGATTCCATTTTAATTGTCCGTACCGCATATTGGCAGCGGGATATGCTTCCTGCGGAACATATACCGACAGTCCGCAGAATGTGTGAATGGGTTTTAAGGTTGCCACGCCCGCAGAGTAGTAACTGTCGGTAGCGGCTTTATAGAGAACGCAGCGGTCGAGTGCGGTTTGAAAGTCATTGTATTTTTCCGGCGCGAACTTTTGAATACAGTCGCCCAGGTCGAAGTAGATTTTTTGTGAGCCGTAGCCGAAACATTGCAAATCCTGAAAGCCTGTGTCATTGCGGGCTTGACCCGCAATCCCCTGAAACAGCGTTTTCAGGTTTTCTAATTCCGCCGTTTTCACGACACTTACCGTTGCCGAGCGGTACAGCCCCGATTGGTTGTTGAAATACTCGTAAAAATCCCTTGCAACGGCGGTTAAATCGGGTTGCGGTTGAAAAAGGCGTTGCGCCATCGTAGAATACACAAAACCCGGACTGACGACTTCGGCAGGCGATGCCACAATGTAATCCGCTTTGTCTTTCAGTTCGTAGGCAACTTCTACCGCTCCCATAAAGCAGGCATCGAAAATAATAAAGTCCAAACGGTAGGGAATGGCTTCGGCAAAGGCTGTGAGTTCCATATAGTTGTTGGCTTCGCTTGTGCCTGTGTCCCAAATGATAGAACGCAAAGCGGGCGTTGGTTTCGACATTTCGGCGGGCAGCCAGCCGGTGGCGTGGGAAAGAACAACCAAACCGTAAGAATTGGCAGGACGATAGTTTTTTACATCGTTTAATACGCGGGTAAGCGTTTGTGGACTGGCGGAATTTTCATCGGGATAGGTTATTATTGTATCGGCAACATTGCCTTTTTGGAGATTGTAGTAGAGATGAATAAGCGCGGCATTGCCGCCTGCATCGGAATATATTAGCAGATTGCCGTCGTTGTTTTTGTTCCAATTTGTGGTTAGTGTTTCGATTTTCTGTGCGGCTTCTGCGCGAAAATTATTGTCCACACCCAAATATAATAACACAGTACGTTGAGTGCTTGCGGGAATTTTGTCGAGATACGGCTCATCCTGCCCGCAACCGTAGAGTATGCAGGAAAAAAAGACAATGCCATATATCAACCGTCTATTTCCCATTTATTCTTATTGTCAATACTTAATTTTCTTCCTCTCGGCAAGCGAATATCTTCGTGCAATATGACGTACCGGCTTGTCGGTCGTTTCAAATAATTCATGTTTACCGCATAAGTTTTATGAATACGGACAAGGCTGTCGGCATAATGGTTTTTAAGAAAGTAACTCATTGACTTGCTTTTCATTAAACTGCTGCCGTCGCAAAAATAAAACAGGCAATAGGAGCGGTCGGATTTGAGATACATTATTTCATTGACAGGAATCGTTTTGCGACTGTATGACAGGTAATAGGAAGCCAGATTCTTGTAACGGCTTTTCGTTTCCCTGCAAACGCCTAACCGGTTGATATGTTCCCTGATTACGGCGAGCGGCAAATCCAGTTCTAATGTAATGGATTCGCCACCCTGTGTCAAACGGATTTCTGTTGTTGTTTTATCATTCATAATGGCGCCTTTCTGTTGATAATTGATTTTCTATACTGTTCAATTATCAAAGAAAGCGTCACGCCATTATATGCCTGATATTAATTTTCCAAACAACCTGTTTATTTTCCCAACGACCTGTTTTTTGCGCTGTTAATTATAAGGCAAATCTTTCATCCTTTTCTCTATTTTTTCACTCCCACCACAACTGCGGATAGGTCGGGCTGCCGCCGTTCCAGCCGCCAAGGTCTTTCCAATATTGGTTGGTGGTACCATCGGCGCTGCTGCTTGCAGTCCACGCAGCGTTGTCCGTAGAGCTGGGCCAAGCAGTGCCGCTGAATTGCGTACCCCCGCCGCCACCGGTGGTACTATAACTGGCAGTGGTAGCGCCATCCCCCACCACGCCGCACTACCATGTATCCCAGTATTCGTCGGAGCCGTTCGCGGTGCCCGCCGAGTGCCCGCTGACAGTGCCGCCGTCAACCTTATACACCTGCGTTCCAAGGTTGACGCTGCCGCTGCCGCCCGCGACAGTGTTGCTGCTGATGGCCGCTCCGCTGTTCCAGGTGAAGACGCCGCCGCTGGCGACAAACACCCCGCCACCGTAGGAGTTGGCGCCGCTGCTGGCGTTATTACTGCTGATCGTCCCGCCGTTCATGGTGAACGAGCCGCCGCTGGCGACATACACGCCGCCGCCGTCGGCGCCGTAGATGACGGTGTGGCTAGCAGTGTTGCCGCTGATCGTTCCGCTGCTCATAACGAAAGTGCCGCCGTTACCGACCCACACACCGCCGCCGGCGCCGTTGCCGAAGACGTCGCCGGTGTTCACAGTGGCTGTATTGCCGCTTATTGTCCCGCCGCTCAGGATGAAGTCGCCGCCGTCGACATACACGGCGCCGCCTTTGCCAGCCGTTGAGGGAAGGCTGATTCTACGGTTCACATGCCCGGTGATAGTGATATTGCCGGTGATTTCCAGACTTGCGCCGCTATTTATTCTGAAGGTGGCTGCAGTCCGAATGTAACCTCCATCAGTGATGCTCCGTGCGTTGTTTCCTGTTAGGGTGATGTGGGTGCCGCTATTCAAGGTGAAAGTGTTTGCTAAATCCTCCCCAAATGTCCCTGGTATTCCTATTGTTTTGTCGGCATACAGGGTGATGACGGAGGTCTGTCCAGTCTCGCCGTTAAAGGCACTATTCAAGCCAGTGTAGCCGTGGTAGGTGTAGGTGTATGAGGGACCGCTGCCGACCCTGCGCTTGGCAACGAGGTTGGATACGCCCAAGGTGATGGTGGGCGTAAAGGTGCCGTAGTTGATGGTAACGGTCTTGTTACCGGTCGATGTTCGGGCATAGGCGGTAAAACCGGTGAACAAGGGGTCGGTGGTAGGGAAGGTTACCGTCGGCGTAGTGCCGTCGCTGTAGGTAAGGGTGAGCACCATGCCCGTAAGGTCAGTGGGGTCATCGACCTCGGTGGTGTTCACGCCGTAAGCGGTTCTTGTGGGTGGGGTGGTCACGCTGATACCTGCCAGCATCTTGGTGATATTCACCTGTGCATATTTCCCTGCCTCAAGGTTCACGCCTGTTTTCGACCAGTTAAAGGTTTTGCCGCTGTGTGTGTAGCTTCCGCTCAGGGTTGCGCCTGTGGCAGGTGCGGCTATGTAGCGGAAGGTGGTGGTGGAGGGCGTAAGCACACCGCCGCCGTTTATTTTCAGCGTGGGAGCCGATGCGCCTGCGGGCAGGCTTACTTCCACCAGCGCAAGGGCGTGAGTGAGGGTTGCGGTTAATGTTGAGCCGCTAAGCGAGCCTGTGCCCGTCAGCAGGTCGGAAGCGGCGTAGTCCGCCGGTGCGCTCTGGTTGGTCTTGGGCGTGAAGGCGGCAACAATGTCCGCCTCCGATGTTTTGCCGTTCATTGCCGCGCTGTACGGATAGTAAACCAGATAGGTAACAATTCCCGCCGTATAGATGTCTGCCGGGGCGGCTACCGGATTCCAGTTTGTACCGTTGTACTTGTAGGGAATGTTGTCTTCCTTTATCACGCCGTCTTGAATAACGGTAATCCCGATTGAGTCGCCCGTAGCAAAACTCGTAGTGTAACCCGCATCGGTGGTGCGGGTTTCGGGACTTCCGGAGGTGAATCCCGTCATAGATACGTTGATTTGCAGGGCGCCAAGGTCATGCCCCGTCTCTACAACGTTGTCATCGTCGTTGCAGGCGGCAAACAGCGCTATCCCCGCCAGCAGTATGAATGTTCTTGTCATTATCTGTTTCATGTTTTCTTTAATTATGAATTATATGAATTATGGCACTTATTCGACATCCACAGTATCCACAGTATCGATGCTGCCTGCCCCCCAGTCTGTAATGCTTTGGCTTGACACGGTAATGCCGCTCTTGTTCACCGTAACGGTAAACTGATACGATTTTTCCGCCTCAAAAGTATAGCTGCCTTTATAATAGTACTCCTGACCGTTTGCAAGTATTTTGAAAATGTTTTCGCTTGCCAGTGTAACGGGCAATAGCAATGCGGTGTTGCTGGCGTCGGGCGTAATCTCGCCTATTGTGCTGCCTGTAATGGCTCCGGTGGGGTTTGCGCCGGTGTTGTCAATAGCGGCTACTGTGGTATAACCGTAAAACTTGACTGTTGCGCCGGTTAAATCGCCTGCAGCTAAACCGGCACCGGCAGTGAGCGTAACGGATACTTTTGCCGTCTTGTGCTTGAACGTCAGTGTTTGGGTTTCCCAGTTGGAGCGGGTAATTCCCGCAACCTTGTCGGCAAAGATAAAGTCGGCTGCCTGAAAGCCTGCACTTTGGTTGGTGGGATAAGTGTACGTTGTCCCTGCCGGATACCACGCATAAGCGTTAATGGAAGTGAAGTCGTGCCAGTACAGTGTGGCGTTGGTAAGCGTACCGTCTGTCGCCGCCGTAAATGGATAATCGTTTCCGTTTACATTTACGGTTACCGTTTCCGTGCCGTCCCAAGTGTTGCCGGAAGTGGCTCGTGTTTGCGGGTCGCCTGTTTGGGCGGACAGGGTAAGCCGTCCGTCGCCGGTTGCGGGCGTATCTTCGTCCTGCGAGCAAGCTCCCAAAAAAAGGATTAAGGAAGTTAAGGAAATTAAGGATTTCAAGTTCCTTAAATTTCTTAGACTCCTTAGATTCATTATTGCTTTCATATTAATCATTTTTATTTGTTCCTTTTGCGCCGGTTCCCGCCGCGAAGCGGGAACACTGTTCATTACGCGCCGGGCTTACGCATTGCGCCCGGACCGGCTGCCGCTTTTTACTCGGCTGTGCCGCTGCCTGCAATGGGACTGTCCCAAT
>NZ_BAAHWV010000075.1:0-5156 GCF_054601255.1 Viscerimonas tarda
AATAATGAGACAATTAACGCGCAAGAAAATATTTATGAGCAATTTATAAAAAAAATAAACGAGCAATAAACTTTAATTCGCCATAAGAACATCTAAATTCGCCATAAGAATCATTTTTTCAAAGCCATATAATTTATAATAACCTCATAATAAACAAATTGAATTATCAGTTCAATTCGCCATAAGAATAGCTAAATTCACCATAGAACCCTGAATTTATAACGTTATTTTTTAGTTGCCGGCTTATCTTCAATTCCACAAATAACAGTTTTCTTTCCACAAATAGAAATTCCCCATAACCTTCCATTAACCTGATTCCCCTCCGTCGCCCTATTCTTTACCAAAAGAATAGCCGATGGCTCAGGAACAGAACTACCAGGTCAATTACACCATTAATGTTGAGGCGACGCAAGGAACGCGGCAGGTCATGGCTTTTGCCGAGAGCGTCGCGAAGCTGACGCAGGCCAAAGCCTCGCTCGCCCCCGCCGTCCAGAATATCCGCAGCATGATGGAGGATATTGACAAGGCTTTCCGCACCAAAAACGGGAAGAAGCGCGACTATTCCTTCAAAATGAACATCGACACTTCCAAGGCGGAAGAAAAGCTGACCCGCGTGAAGGGAATGCTCACCGAAATCAGGGAATTGTCGCGCGGCATCAACCTTGTCCTCAATGCCGGGCAACCACTCGACAGCAAACGAATCAAGGCGCAAACCAAAGCCCTGCTGGATAAAAAAGCGCTTGAAAACCAGAAAGCCTTAACGCAAAACACGGCGGCGGCATCGGTCAAAAGCATACAGGAAACACAGAAAACCCTGACCAAATCCATAGGCAAAATCAACGCCGCGCTTGTCAGTCTTGAAAAGGGACGGCAAATCAATATCGGCACGGATGCTGCCAAAGGCAGGCTGAACGAAGTCCTGTCCCTTTTGACCCGGATAAAAACAGCAGCAGCGGCGACAATGAATGTAAAAATGGCGGTGTCGCATGTTGCCGCTCCGGGCAGCTTGAAATACGCCCCTTATGCCGTTTCCACAGGCAAAACGGCTCCCATTTCCGATAAAGCCAATGCAAGGTTGCAGGAAAAGCTGTATGCAAACAAACTGTTACAGGAGCAACGCCTGTCTTTCCGGCAGCAGGAAGCCGCCCAAAAGCAGCAGCGACAGGACGCCCTCGCCGCTGCCCGGCGCATGGAACGGGAACAGGCAAGGCTGTTGAAACAGCAGGAAACGATACGGAAAAAATCCCTTGTCGATGAGCAAAGGCAACAGCGGGAAGCCGAACGGCAGCGGCAGGCGAACGCCATGGCTTCCGTCCGCAACATCCGCCGTCAGGCGGGCATGGAAGAATCCCTCTACGGAGGCAAACGCCGCGCCGCCATCAACCGCCTGCAATACAGCCGTCCGCCCTCGATGCGTAACATGCCCTTTGCCTACATGTTCAATGCTTACATGGCATACGGACTGATACGCAAGGAAATTACCGAAGCCGTCGAGTATTCCAATATCATGGAAACGGCGCACAGCATCCTGAAGGTAGCCGATACGGACTTGACGACCTTTGAAACCCGCTTCAGCCAAATGGCGAAATACGTCCGACAAATCGGCGTGGAAACCAAGTTCACGGCCATTGAAGTAGCCGGAGCCGTCAAGTACCTTTCCATGGCGGGCATGGGTGTGGATACGATACTCAACTCCATCCGTCCGATAACCAACCTCGCCCTGATTGGCGACAATGATGTTTCCCTGATAGCCGACCTTGCCACCAACATTATGGCGGGCTATGATATTAAAAGTTCCAGCATGAACTCGGTCGCCGACATCCTGGCTTCTACCGTATCGCGTTCCAATGTGAATATTATCGAAATGGCGGAATCCTTTAAAATGGCGGCAGGCTATATGAAGCTGGCGGGCGTGGATTTTACCGAAAGCGCCGCCGCCATCGGCATTCTGGGAAACATGGGTATTAAGGGAACGATGGCGGGAACCTCGCTTCGGGCGATGGCAACCCGTTTTGCCAAGCCCACGCGCGAAGCCCGCAAGACCTTAAACCGGCTGGGAGTTAATTTTACGGAGTACCACGACATTTACGGCAAGCAGGTGGAAAAGCTCCGCCCGCTTTCGGAAATCTTTGCCGAACTGGAACAGAAGGGCGCAACGATGGCGGACATGCAGGCTATCTTCGGGAAAATCGGGGGCAACGCCGCCATGATGTTTATTAAAAACCACGACAGGCTTTCGGAACTGGCATCGCAAAACAAGGCGTCGCAGGGCATATCGGGCGAACTTGCCAAGGTCAAGCAGGAAACCACCAAGGGGCTTTGGTACCAGACCACTTCCATGTTTACCGAAAGCTTTATGAAGGGCTATGAAATACTGGAGCCGCAGATACGGGTTGTCCTGCGTGATTTCCTGTCGAAGTTCAAAATGAAGGAATTTGCTTCGGGGCTGGCTTCCATCGGCAGGGTTTTATTGGATATTCTTTCCGTCTTGGGGAATATAGCGACTTTCGTTACCAAAAATTTCTCATGGATTGAACCCCTGCTGTTTACCGGCATTGTTGCCACCAAACTTTTTAAACTTGCCGGAGCCTTAACCAATATCGGCGTAGCGCTGGGCTTTATAGGCAAACAGTCCCTTGCTTCTTCCGCCCTGCAAGGCATTAGCGGATTGGTTGGTCTGGGAGGATTGCGGGGAATGTCCTTTGCCAATAAGCGCAGCCTTGTTTCCGCCTTACAGTCAGCAGGAATAAGCGGACGAGGCGCCATGACGCAGGCGCTGGCAGGCATGGGTATGGCAGGGGGAACAAACGCTTTGCTTGCCCGTGGCGCGGCATCGGGACTTTTCGCTTCGCAGGTGTCTACCGGCGGCGGACTGGTCGGCGCAGGCGCTTCCATTGCCGCTATCAGCACGGGGGCAGTAGCGGCTACTGCCGGAATAGCCGCTTTGGTCGGTGTGATGGGCTGGCTGGCTTACAAGACATGGAAAGTCAAGGAAGCCAAGGACGCCATGCTGGAGGAAATAGAAGCTAATCGAAAATACCGCTATCCATCGATAGAAGCCCTGTACAACTCTCTGAATGAAACTTACAGAAAGGCATTAGACACGAAAAAGGCGGTCGATGACTTGACGGCGGAAAAAACGATAGAAGAAGCCAGCGGACATAAAATCGGGGCCTTTACCGGCAACTGGTGGGCGGCAGTTTTGGGAAGCATGGCGGCAGGACAAAGCTACGGCATGAGCCAGCCGTTATACACTTATGGAGACGCTTATCAGGACGATACCCGTGCTGCCATTACCACGCTGGCTAAAAAGGACAGCCAGAGCCGCATCAACGCTGCCTTTGCCGAGTTCGGCAAAATGAAAACGGCAACAGAAGTGGGCGCTTTTATCCAAACCATCAGGACAAAATACGGTCAGGGGGAAAACACATTGGATAAAAGTCTGTGGACGGTGGGTAAAGACGGAAAAATTTCCTATAAAAAAGGAATAGACAAGCTGAAGGAATCCCAAGCCGTCAAGACTTATGACTACCACCGTTACCAGAATACCGTTACCGTGCCTGAAATTCAACGGGCAGCTGGCGTTTACCGCTCAGCTATCACAGATTTTGCCGGAGCCAAAGCCCTTATGCAAAAAGGCGGCTTTGACTTTGCAGGACTGGAAGCCAACGGATTTTTCCTGAACGATAAGGGACAATGGGTGCAAAAAGCGTTGGGCAAAAACGCCACCGAAAAAGAACGGCAAGACCAGTTGGCCAATTATATGCTTGTCCACGACAGTTTAGTCAAATTCACTTCCAGCCTGCGCAACACGATGGGCGGTTCCACCGAAGCAGCGGAAAACATCCTGAAAACGGCGGGCTTTTCCCCGCGCCTGTATTCCAACGAACCTGACTACAACGACACAAGCCCGTGGAACGCCAACGGCATAACGGGCAGCAGCGGTTTTTCCGGTGCGGACGATGGCAGGGCAGGCGGCAATTATTCGGGAACAGGCAAACTTTCTTCCGCTGCCCCCAAACAGGTTATCGTCAATATCACTAATCTTTTAAGTGTGGAGGCTATCAAACTGCTGAAATCAAAGGAAGGTAATCAACAGGAAGTGCAGGATTTAAAGGAACAACTGGCGCAGGCATTGATTGATGTGGTGCATGATTTTGATGCAACATGGCATGGATAAATTAATAATAATGAATTTATTATGGAAATTTTAGGACTTACGAAAGCGACATTACTGTCAGGCGGAGTAGTATCCCATGGCAGCGTTACCGGATACGTTTCCGATGCGGCTCGCCGTGCGCTGGGCATCGGTTTGGCTCATTTTGAGGATGGCACCGTACACTATTTTTCCAAAGACACGAAAATCCTGAAGCGGGCGGTTATCCAGTCCGCGCACCAGTTGGCTTACGGCGCCCTGCGTTCCTATCCCCGCTTTCTAAAATACTGGGAACAGGTAGAACGAGACAAGTACCTTCAAACCATGTCCCAGACTTCCGCGGCCAACAAGACCGGACAATACTACCAACTGATACAGGAACAGAAAGCCGTAGCCCAAAAGAAAAACCATACCGATACCATTGTCGGGCGTGTTGTGCAGGACTTCCTGGAACTGTCCATAACGGGTGAAGGCTGTTACTTTGACAGCAAGACCGGAAAAGTGGAGAGCAACAGCAAATACGGCTTGGTAACTTTTGTCGATTTGCAGCCGCAGGTGCAGGTATCCAGCAAAAACAATATCGTGCTGACAACGGTGCAGGGCAGGGACTATACCCGCAAGGAATTTATCTCCGGCGGCGATTTGGAAATTTCCATTACCGGCAAGATAACCAGCAAGTACCCAGACGTCTATCCGGAAGCCGAAGTGTCCAAATTCCTGAAACTGATGCAGTACAGGGGCGTGATTAACTGCGACAATACCATACTTCGCCAATTCAATATCGAAAAACTGATTATACAAAGCTATACCTTTTCCCCAAGCGACTGCCGCAATATCCAGCCCTATACGCTTTCCTGCGTGGCTGTGGAGCCTTCGGAAGCCATTGAACTGAAAATCGCCAAAGAGGAACAGGTGGACGAAGCCATCAAGCACACCAACAAGTGGATAAAAATCGTCAAGTTCGGGACGGAAGTTATTGACCCCGCTTCGCTCTTAAAAA
>NZ_BAAHWV010000076.1:0-4885 GCF_054601255.1 Viscerimonas tarda
AAGTCCGACAGCCTGAACAGGCTGGTCATATTTCCGTTTTTGTCGTAGGTGTATTGAGTGTCGTATGCACCATAACTTGTTCCCCAATCTCCAGTCATAATACTTTGGGCCTGGGTCAGGCGGTTCAGGTTGTCGTAGGTATAGTTGTAGCCCAGATAATTGTCGAAAAGTACTGTCGAAATATTTCCGTTGTAGCGAGGTGTGCCGCCAAACGCTGATTGATTGTAATAGATATTTTCCGACAATCGCGTTCCCGATATGTTTGTCAGCCACGAGCGGGTGTTGTAGGTGTAGGTGAGCTTCATAGTTGTATTGTTTTTGGGCGCCGTGGTTTTCAACCTGCCCAGCTCGTCGTAAGTATTCTGTGCAAGAATGATTTCCGTCTGGTTATTGAGCTTGTGCCTGGTTTGGGTCATGCGTCCCGCATGGTCGTAAGTATAGGTGTATAACTCGCTGACCAGCGTTCCCGTAGCCGATGGCGTATGCTCGTGCAGCTTCCTTGTTACCTGGCCGGTGAAGTTATAGGCAAGATATTCCCTTTCGACCCCGCCCAACAAGTTAGTCGATTTACTCTGTACAAGCTGTCCCTTGTAATCGTAGTAGAAAACCGTTGTGAACACCCCTCCGGGGCTTCCCAACACGTACGTCGTAGTTTTGGTTAACAGCCCTCTTGCCGCTACCTGATCGGCATTTGTTCCATGTCGCGCGCCATAACCGGCACGGGCATCGTATGCCTGCGGGTGGGTGGTTGCCGGCAGGAAATTGTAATTGTCGTAATAGTTTATCGTGTGAAGCGTCAGGTTGTCCCAGCTAAAGCCAATACCTTCCAGCTCGTAGCCGCCATACATATCGTCCATGCCCGTATAAACAGCCTTCCCTATACCGTTGCTAACAGTCCAGGGATTTAAAAAAAGCGATTGTTGATAACTTTTTTGCAAAAAAGCGAGATTTAATAAACTTTAACTAAAATCGGGCAAAAGTAGCCGAAAAATCAGAGGAAAAACGGACAAAAAACAGAGAGAAAGCGAGCGGGAACGGAACGAAAACGGCAAAAAAAATGCCAAAAAAGTAATTTTTTGTGGCTTTGCCACAAAAAAAATCCCTCCCCAAAAAAAAGAAAAAGAACAGCCCGCTTTTGCGGGCTGCCGTAATAAATTATTTTATTGGTTTTGCCTTTATTGGATACTCGCCAATATTGTAATCAGTATAAAATACCGACTGCAAAAAACCTTCAACAGAAATTTCAAAATACTGCGGTTTCAAAATGTAGGTACTCGCCCCTGCGATAAATTCCTGCTCAAAAAAGATTGTATCTTGTATGCCTATTTTCTCTACAATGAAATTTACTTGATTAATTTGTGCATTATTCCACCTATCAACAATGTAAATTTTGTTGTTTTCCAAAGGGCTGAATATAAAACTAACCCAACTTGTTTCCGATTTGCTGATTTTTACAAAATCAGTGCTTTCGGAAAATGACAACAAACTATCGTTACTAAAAATTACATACCCATACTTATTAAAGGGTGGTTTATACACTTTCAAATAAGTTTCTATTTGTGGAAAATAGTATTTTTTGTTGCTCTCAATGACAGCAGAAACATAACAATACGCTATGAATACTACAAAACATAATAACGGCAACAGCAAAAGAACAATAATAAGTTTCTTTTTCATAACAGCCTCCTATTTTGTAACCCAATTCCAAATACTCCGCAATAAATTATTTGCCTTTTGAGTTGGTGTATTATTCATTATGTTGCTACCGACACGCCAACCATAATATTCGGCGTTTCTTGTTGATATGCCTTCTATTGTTGGTCTTTCGCTTACTTTTGATTGATATGCGTCAAAGGCAACTCTTGACGCTTCCCACGACATACCATTAGCGCCTGCGACATAACCCGCTGCCATATTACCAATATCTCGTGCAGAACTATATGTAGTTACTCCTGTGTTTTTATTTCCACCGATTGGCATACCTCTATATTCGTCTATTCCCGCTATCGGTTTGTCTGTTCCGTTAGTTGTTTTAAGATCATACTTTTCACCGTTGCCGGCATTGGCGATATAATCATTAAACATTGGCGGGTTATTGCCAATAATATTATCTAAAAAATTTAGTCCGCTTTGGTCGCTGGGGTTTATAATGCTACCTACTGCCCACGCACCTTTGCCGCTATTTGCATCACTATTGTAAAAAGAAGTGGTAGAACTTGAAATGCCGATAGAATTACCTCTTACCGTATAGTTGCCGTCTTTATCTTGTGTATAGACATAAATGTTTCTGTCCTTATTCAATTCCCCGCCGATAACTCGGTATGTCCCATCGTCATTTTGAGCAACACGAGTTTCTTTGCCGTCAGGGTCAACATTCCGAATCGGATTATTCGCTGCATACGCATACGGCGACCAGTTATAATAACTTTCAGCATGAGGATCCATAGTTGTAAACCTCGGTACTACCTTGTCCAGCTGCCTGGCCGAATAATCATACAAATTCAGCCCGTGCATGGTATCAAACTCCTTGCCGTTGTACTTGTAGGCCTGGACGCTTTGACCGGTGATGCCAGTATAAAACGGCATCCCGAACGGGTAGTAATCCGTTTGCTGGACGATGCTTGAGACTGCTCCCGTGGAGTGCACTATCCTGTTATTTCCCTGATGGTCTTTGGTGTAGGAATAAAACTTATTCGCTGCCGGGTCGTAATAGCCGTTATCCGTAAGTATTTTTTTCTGAACGCCATTTTCATACACCACACTTCCCACATAATCAGTTACTTTCGTCTGCGTCAACGCCGATTCGTTCACTCCAGAACCTATCACCGGTGTTGTCTGGAAATTGGGATTATACCGCTGTGTAAGCCGCAATTTCTGACCTGCTGCCGAGTAGATATACTCGTTCCGCGCCTCTGCCACGGGGCTGACTATATCTATCTGCCGGGGCAAATTTAATGAATTATATCGGATTTCCATCCTTATTCTTTCTTATGAAAATATTTCCGGTAATATGGTTCCTGTTTCTTATTTATGACTTTACCCAGGACGAAATAATACTCCTTACCATTGCGATAAACATAGAGCGTCCCTCCTGTATCTCTATTTCTCGGATGATAAATAGAATCTCCAATGCTTAATAAAGCATATAAATCGGAGGGTTGATAATCGTAATTAGTAGTATGACTTCCTAACAAAAATCTAACGCCATTGTCCAATTCTATTAAGTAAGTACCATTATAAACTCTCGCAGTAGTACTTTTAATTATCTTGCCGGAAAATTCGGTCGCAATGCTACCTAAAGGAGGGTAATTTTCATCTATCCAAATTCTCCGATAATGTATAAATAGAATGCCTGAACAAACAAGAACTACACCCAGGTAAGGATATAACTTCCTCAAGAATGCATATAATTTCGTCTCCTCTACTCTAGTTAGTCTAGTTTCCATCGCCAAAGAAAAAATTAGAAATTGCATTGTATATGTCTCTAAATGAAATCATAGTAGTGTTAGTTACAGCAGCTGCTGCGCAGCAAGATTTATAAAACAAACAACCCGCCGAAGCGGGCTGTCTTGTTTGCTATGAAAAACCATATAATTCTATCGGAATAGGCGATAAACTTACAATAAAGTCAATCAGTAATTTTATTTCTTCGGGCGGTGCTTGCCAACCTGTTTCTTTGGAACGTGGAATGAATGAAAAATGATTGTCTTCATAATAAATTTGATTATCAACTTTCAATGTACAACCCCAAACGTCATTTGCCCAATTATCCGCCCTGTCATATTTTTGAGTTAATGCGGAAATCATTTTCTTAATTTCTACACATTGATTGTCCATAAGTTTGCCTCTATATTCCTTGTTTTCATGGTGTTTTTGCTTGACGATTAAACTGTCGTTAATAATATCTATGGAATAAATAGGGTCTATTGACGACATTGAAGGATAAAAGAGCAATGATAAATTCAAATCAGTTTTCATTTCTTTGTTTTTTGTTTGAGAATGACACGAAACCAAACAGGAACAACACAAGAGAACCCCAAAGACAGTTTTCATCAGTACGCCCCCCTTTCATTTAATCCCTGTTCTTTTCTTAATTTGTTTTCATTGTATTTATGAGTTCCCTGTACTCCAACCGTTTCCAATTCTTCTTTTCGTACAGTTTGTGTAACTGTATTTCCAGCAGCGTCTTTATATGTGTGAGTGGATGTTGCACTACCTTCCGATTTTCCTTTCATTGCCCTGTCTGCGTGAATAAGTTCGTGTCCCAAACCTATTTCGTTAGGTCTTGTTGCCCCAGATACATTCCCTGTTGTCGGGTCTTTGGTTGGAATTGAAGGATTTGACGTTGGGTCGAAAGTAACATTTGAGTCTGTGCCAACTCCATTGGTTGAATTAGCAATAAGGTGTGATTCAGTATTTCCACCTGTACCAACAGATATAGTGACAGTTTTTGCACCGTCTCCTTTTTTATTCAAATCTCGGATTAGTTCGCTGCCCGAAGTTAATGCTTTACCTGAATTTTCGCCTCCCATTCTTACGATTATTACAGTGCCGTCAGTACGCATACTTAACCTGTCATTTGTAAGTCTTTGCAAATGAGTTAGAGTAGTTTGTCTTTCTGCTGCTGTGCCTGCTAATTTTATTTCTTTGCCATCCGGGTCAATGTATTTTACCGGATTATTATAACAATAAGCATACGGACTAATCGAATAATACTTCTCCGCCAGCGGATCCATACTAGTAAACCCTCCATACCCATCCAACTGCCTGGCCTCAAAATCATACAGGCCCAATCCAAACATAGGCTCAGCCTCCTTACCACCAAACTTATAAGGTTGAAAGCCTTCGGCATAACTCTCCTGATTGCCGATTACCTTGCCGTAAG